>CALVPX010000029.1 GCA_944354265.1 uncultured Clostridia bacterium
GCAAATGTCTCGGTTGGCTAACTCCCGCTGAAGTCTTTGTCTCTTAATGTGTTGCACTTGCTTGACAATCTGTCGAATCGAAGGGGGGATTGTAGGTGCAAAGCGCCGTAGCGTACTATAAACAATCCCTCAGTCACACCTCGCTTATGCTCCGTGTGACAGCTCCCTTTACACAAGGGAGCCTTGGTGGTTTAAGAGCCGGGCAAGGTTGAGGCCTGCACGAAGGCGGCCTTCATGTTTAAGGTAAACGAGCGGTTGACCGCCATTTGAACTGCGTTGGAAGTATATGTGCCGCCTTGAACTACGCCCAACGGGTCGATTGTTATCGTTGAAAGTTTAATTGTTGCACTATTTGAGCAAGAGCCTGTGCCTGTAAACGGGGTGTTATCGTCAGTAATATCTTCATTTTCAGAATTGTCTATAAAAGTAACGCCGGTAAGTTGGTCGGTACCATTGTCCAACGTTATTTCGTGGATATAGTTCGCGGCAGCTGCCTCAATGGGGGCAACGTGGTCAAGCGTGACGGTGTAACCGCCGCTATTATCATACTTGCAGTTTACGCGCACAATTGTTGTGGACTCTGTATCGGTGTTATTATCACCGGGCACAGTCATTGTAGTGTTCTGCTCAAAGTGGTAGCCGAGAACTGTAATCTCCTGACCATCCTTTTTTATATAGTATCTTTCATTTTGGGGCGACGGAGGGGCCGTGATAAGCTGATTCATATTTGTGACGATATTACCGGCAGCATTATATACTAAATTATCTACGGTGATATACTTTATAGAACTATCACTATTATCTACAGATAAACCATAACTATCGTCAGTTACCCAATAACCGAGAAAATTCGAATCATTTTCGGGGTCATTCCCGGATATAGGGTTGCCGCTTTTATCAATAGCAATAGGTTGCCCACCATTAAGTTTAAGGTCGTACCAATACACGCTGTTTGCTAAGCGGTTGACAAGCGAAAGGTAAGCAACATGGGTGCAGTGATCTATATCACCGCCCGTTAAAAGCATGGAGGGCAAAGAAATTTCTATTGTGTAATAGGTCATTTTCTTTGACAGGTCAAGGAACAAAGACGTGCCCGAACTGCGGCGGAAGCCGACGGAGTAAGTTTCAGGCTCCTCGTCCGTTTCGGCAGTTATGGTCATATTGAGGCCTGTGCCTTCGTCAACATTCTGCACAATATTAATTGCGCCTTTAGTTACGCCGTCAGTGGTAGTAAGCCCGCCGCTGACCGTCCATGTTTGTGTGGTTATATCTTCTTCTCCTTCTTCGTTTGTAAGTTCTTCGTAGTCGGAGAAATATTTAGTTTCTAACGTTGTGCTGCTACCAAAATCGGCGTATTCTGTGCCTGTCTGAATTACTTGTTTTTTCTCCTCATCGGTTGTATCACCCTCGGTGATATCGCCTTCGCCTGTGTCCTCTTCAGTGGAGTTATCTTTGGGATAATCGACAACTATTCCACCATTTTCAACACGTGCATACAGCAATTCGCCAAGCACTATCTGCGGGGTAACGACTGTGCTTGAGGCGCCCGCGGCAGTTGCATCGGTCAGCTGAATGGCCAACTTATCGCCCAACTCTGCCGGAACGCGCAGCCTTATGCTGCCCTGAACATTGACGTCTGTCGCAGTTGCCTTTTGCTGAGTAGGATCATCCATGGGCGTATAATTGCGCATGGTAAAGCGCACTGTGCGCGCCGTGGTATTGCCGATGAGGTTGTTTCCGTTCATTATGTAAAAGTCGGTATTGTTGAACGCAAAGGAGGAGAAGCCGTCTATTTCGTAGCTGCAGTTGTACAGGGCGACCTGCGTGGACACGCTGCCCGAAGTTGCCACCGAATAGCGCGCGAAAGTAACGCTAGTGACAAGCGCAGCCACAGCGAGCAAATAACAAAGATATGTAAAAACGGGATATTTTTTAGTCCTCTTTTTCTTCATCTTCCTTTTGCCTGTTGAGTAAACTTGAAATAATGTCCTCTGCAAACCAAATTATCACGCCCGCCGCCACTATTATCAGCAGGCCGGGGGTGGAACGCATAAAATCGATTGCGTTGCCGCCGCCCGAAATTACGCTGACCACTTTGCCGACTATGGCGCTCAAGGGCACTTCGTCGGTGACGGGCTCGCCCACGGGGCGGTTGTTTTCGTCCCTTTCGCCCGTGGTGTCGCCGCGAATATAATAAGTCGTTCCGTCGATATCGACGACGCGGTGAGTGACATACACTCCGTCGCCCGAATCATAGAAGGTGACCACGTCGCCCACTTCGTAGCTGTCCTGCGCGTGGATTATTATAAAGTCGCCTATCTCTATGTCGTCGTCGCCGCTGTCGTCGTCCATGCTGCCCGTGACTACCGTCGTGCCTGCATAGCCGAACACGGTGGGCATATTGTTGCCCATCGCCCTTTGAATGAGCGAATAGATAATGAATATGCACAGCAGCACGCACACGGCGATGACTATCCAACGGATGACTTTGCCTACAATTAAAAGCGCCCTTTTCATGAGCCCTGCACCCATGCTTCGCAGTCGATATACAGCGTATATACCGCGCCGTTTTCGCCCGCAATGGTGTCCACGGCGTCGTTATGGCGCCATTCCCATTCGAGAATGAATATCGAGTCGGACTCCGCCTCTATGGTCATCTCTTCGGTGGTGAGCTGCGTTGCGGGCACCTTTTCGTCGCCGCCTGCAAGCAGAACGCCGTCGCGGTAGAGGGTAAAGGCAAGGTCTATGCCGTAGTCGTTGTCGCAGTCGAATTCAAGCCAAAATTCGAGGGGCGCAGCCGTGTCGTTCCTCAGCCTGAACGCATACGAGCCCGTCATGCCCGGGGCAATTTTGTCGGGGCCGAAGAGCGAATTGTTGAAAACGGGCAAATCTTCCTGATCGGCCCACACGTCGTCCCAATCGTTGCCGTATTCGTCCACAACGAACAGGGTGGGAATGTACGGCTCCGCCGAGCGGTTTATGTAATACACGCTCAGTATGGTTGAAAGCGCCGTAATGAGCGCGAGTATAAGCAAAATTATTATTAAAATTATATAGCGGAAGCGGCGCAGTGTGGCCATGTACGCATTTGAGAGGGTGAAAACGTTGTCGTTTTTGTCGAGGTAGCCCTTGCGCTCCTCGCCCTCGTACTCGTACAGGTATACCCCGCCGTCGTCGTCCTTGCGGAATTCGCCTATAATGTTGTCGTCAAGGTCGCGCCATATTCTTCTGCGCACCTTGCCTATCTTTTCCCCGTCGGAATTGACGACCTTTCCCCTCCTCACCTTCCTTGCGGAGATGGGTCTGTCGGGGCCGTTGCCCCCGCCATATGTGCCGTCTAAGGGGTCGCCGCCGTTGCCGCCGCTTATCTGTCCGTCATCCATGGGCGCGCCAAAATACGCGGCGGACTCGCTTGGTCCGTCGCCTGCGGGTTGGTTTAATCCGTCGTCCATGGGAACATTGTCATTACCTGCGGGGGCGTTGAACCCGTCGTCCTCCGGCGGTATTAAGTTTTTATCGTCAGGGTTATTTTTTGCCACGATAATTACCTGTTAATTGATTTTTACTTTGCTCCGTAATCTTGAGCGGATGTTGGGCTTCCCACACTGTCATCTTGAGCGGAGCCGTAGGCGGAGTCGAAAGATCTTGCTATACTAAAACCGTGTAGGTTAATGCTGCACAAACTCGGTATTAACCCGTCAAGATACGTTCGACTGCGTTCGTCACTTACATTCCTCACTTCGCTCAGTATGACAATAAGGTGTAATCTTATACGCCACTGAAGTTAAGTTACTGCGGTGTAAGTTCATCCCAAGTGGGATTTACTGAATTTATTAGTGCTTCTTTTTTGCTTCGCACCCAATGCTTTAGCTGTTTTTCTCTTTTTATCGCTTGCAACACGCTTTTGAAGATTTCATAATACACTAACTTATGTACTTTATATTGTTTTGTAAAACCTTCAACGCTCGCACGTTTATGTTATGCTATTCGTTTGGATAAATCATTTGTTACACCTATATACAAAACTGTATTCATTATGTTTGTCAGTATATAGACATAATATTTATTATCCATTTTCTTTTGCCTTTGTATATCACGGCAATGCCGTGTGCGCCTGCGGCACATTAATGGGCGGGTGGGCGGGTACCCTTAGCCCCCCTTGTGCAAAGGGGGGAATCGAAGGGGGGATTGTCTTGCTATTACTTTCAACAATCCCTCAGGCGCGTCCGCGCCAGCTCCCTTTACACAAGGGAGCCTTGAATGGCCCTTCCCCCGTCATTTCGAGCGTAGTCGAGAAATCTGCGTGAACGCAGTCTTAAAAAAATCTTCCCCGCGCCGCCACGCCACATGGCGGCGCGGGGAACAATTCACATTTGTGAAAACAGCGGCAGTTGCCATATGCGGGGCGCAAGGCCGCGCCACACGCCCCGCACCGACATACCGCTTTTTTATTTAATTTTAATTTTAAATTATGTATTTATAAATTAGTTGCCCTGATTGGCAGGGATTTGGGAAGCCTGAACTGCGGTGTAGGAAATATTCCAAGACAATGATGCAAGATTTTCACCAAGCCAAGTATCGATTGCATCTGCTAAAACGCAGCTATCCGTACCTAAGCCATCGTAATGCGTCGTCCATATTACTTCAGCATAAATATATACAACATCTTGCTGAGCCAACTCAATCTTTGCGCCTTCTGCAGCTGTATAGTTGCTTCCTTGCGATTTAGTATAATAAAGCTTTATACTAAACACATCATCGGCTTGTGCTTCAGAAACACCATTACCATATAAACCATCGTTATATTCATAATCATTAGCCTGATCCACAAAACCGCTGCCATTATTAAGCACATATGTAGGAGTTGCATCTGCACTTAAAGTTACCGTTGCGTTAACGTCACTGTTGTTTGTAATATATGCAACATACTTATGACCCGTTGTATTTGTTGCATCTTTACCGCTTGTATCCGTATAATTATCCATGCTAGGCGATAATTTGCCGAAATTATATTCGATAGAATCTCCATTCGGCGTATTATCAGTCAATGTAATATCAAGATCCCACTTTGCTACATTAACAGAAGCCACGCCGCTATTGGTTGTGGTATACCTTGCGAAGGTGGTGCCTACGAAACAGCAGCTTATGAGGGTGAGAACGACCAGAGCCGCGAACAGCTTGGAAGCTATTCTTTTCTTTTCTTTCTGTTTCATGATTTTTTTCAAATCTCCTCTTTATAATATTTTTTATATACAAACAACGGCATATGTGGCGTACCGTTGGCAGTACCAAAAAGATTTAACGAAAGTGGTGTCTTGGCCGAAGCCATCCACTTTCCGTTACTTGCGGGGCCAGCCCCGCTTGCCGCGATTTTTTAAGTGCCCACGATTATATAATCGCGGCAATTCACCCCGGTGAGCCTGCTGACCGCAGCAAATAGGGTCTTGCGGCGCGAAAGCGTGGTTTCGCTTGCAAACGTTAGTATATGCGCCTGCGGCGCAATACCTTATTGTAGGCTCCACTTTTTTAAAAGGGGAGCTGTCGACCGTAGGGAGACTGAAGGGTTTTTATTCTTCTTTACAATCCCTCAGGCGCGTCCGCGCCATTTCGCGCAATGCGCAAAGGAAACGCATTGCTTAGTCGCCGTTCGCACACACAATGTGCTCACTCTACCTCGCATGGCCAAACAGTGGATGACCACTGTTTGAGAAATTCCATGCTCGCCCCTTTACACAAGGGAGCCTTGAACAACCGCATTTTACAGTTAGATTTCTCGGCCATGCTCGAAATGACAAGCCTTTTTATTTAGACCAAATTTACTCTTTAGGCTCTTCCTCTGCGGACTCTTCAGCAGGTTCTGCAACCGTTTCAGGTCCTTTAACTTCTTCAGTAACCTGTTCAGGCTCAACTTCTTCTGCGGGTGCGGCCTCTTGAGCTGCCTCAGCGGGCTCAGAGTCGGCGGGGGCGGGTTGTGCCTGAGAGGCGGACTGTTCGCCGACGAGCGCACGCAGGCGGGCGATTTCTTCGTCCTTATCGGCCATGGCCTTATCGGTTATTTCCTGCTGCTGCAGTTTGCGGTTGTAGACGGTTATGCGGATTACGTCGTAGGCGATGAAGGCGACTATGGGAATGCCTATTACAAGGCCGATGACGAGGGGGTTTTGCAGTCCCTCGACAATTGTACCCAAAACGGGGATACCCGTCTGATATACGCCTATCACATGCGAAAGGGTGACGGGTTCGGGGTCGTTGGACATGCCGTTGGCGTCGCCGCGGGTGATGAAGGATGAAACCGTGCCGTCGTCGGCATAATTGACGGCGACTATGCGGTGGGTTATGTAAATTATGCTTTCGTCAGACTGCTCGAGATAGTAAGTGATTACATCGTCGACGGCGAGTTGGGATTTTTCCTCCTCGTCGGAGAGAATGCGGACGAAAATTAAAGAGCCTTCGGGGAAGCTGTCCTCCCTGTCGCCGTCCATTGAACCGGTGGTGACCACAAGCGGGGCGACGCCGCCGATATCGGGCGGTACAACGCCGCCTGAATTGCCCTTGGCGATGAGGATTATATTCATGATGAGTATGGGCAGAAGGACGAGCGTGAGTATGACCATGATTACGCCCGCGATTATGCTGCCCGTGCTGTGTTTGCGCTCCATAAATATCACCTTAATGTTAAACTTGGCGCTTGCCGCTCTTTAACCTCAATCTGAACACATACGCGCACGTGCGCGGCAATCAAGGGTGTATTTCAGGCGCAGGTGCGCCTGAAAAGGCATATGCCTTTTTTGCATTATTTGCTTTAACTGCCCAAAGGCGCTGCGCTTAGTCTGCCCTTTCATTTTATTTTAAATTAAAGAAAAAGCAACCTAATTTGCGTGAAACGACCTTTTTTTTTGCGTGAACAGCCCTTTGCATGCCCCTGAAATTAAAACACCGCCGCGGGCAAAAGTTAAAATTACTCTTGCACTAAAAAAAGACGGGACTGCCGGCCCCGTCTGTATGTTGCATAATTTACAAACTTGCGACACATGGGCGAGCAGTTAAAATAAAGTACACAATATTCAGATAGCAGATGAGCGGCAAACCTTTACCGCAGGCGCAGGAACAAATAAATTTGCCGCGCAAATGCGATAAATTTTTATCGACAATATATTATCACACCGAATAAGTTTTTGTCAACGTTTTCTGCCTATTTTTTGTGTGAAAATTGGTCTTTAACGACGAGATAAAATATTTCAAAAGGCTTAAAAAATCATATTGAATGGTTAATTTTTCAATTATCGACCAAATATTTCCAATTTTTCGGAAAAGGGCGAATTTTAAGTACATATTTACTTATAACTAATTATAATAATGGAATTTGCACTTGTCAAGTACATAAGTACTTTTAAATGATAAAATTCGGGTATGGCATTGGACAAGATTTTGACGGAATTGAGAAGCGAACAGGGATTAAGCCAAAAGCAGCTTGCCGAGGCAATAGGCGTCAGCCAATCGACGATAGCCAAGATTGAAGTGGGGCGCAACGAATCGACCGCCTCCACCGTGCGCAAACTTGCAAGGTACTTTCAGGTTTCGGCAGACTATCTTTTGGGGCTTGAGGACGAATTCGGCGCAAAGACGCAGGAACCGACAACAAACTGTACCGCCGCGGAGGAGCGCGAGCTTTTAAAATTTTACCGCAGGCTTGAGCCGCAGGTAAAGGCGATGGCGCTGCAGACGGTTAAACTTTGGGCAGAGGGCGGCGCGGACGGCAAGCCGCCGAGAAATTAAAAAAATTAAGGGGCGCCGCGTGCGGGATGCATTCCCGCGCGCGGCGCCCTATTTGGTTTAAAATTAAAGCATTGCCAAAACTTCCGCCGCGTTGGTATCGGGCTTGACCTTGGGCATGACCTTTTCTATAACGCCGTTTTCGTCGATTATAAAAGTAGTACGCACCACGCCCATGCTCACCTTGCCGTACAGCTTCTTTTCCTGCCACACCCCGTAGGCCTGAATGGCCGAAAGCTCGGGGTCGGAGAGAAGGATAAAGGGCAGGTTATATTTTTGGGCAAACTTTTCATGTGAGGCAACGCTGTCGCGGCTGACGCCTATGACGACTACGTTTTTGGCTTTGAACCCGTCATATGCCGCGGCGAATGCGCACGCCTGCCGCGTGCAGCCGGGAGTATTGTCCTTGGGATAGAAATATAAAACTACCTTTTGCCCTGCAAAATCGGACAGAGAAACATCCCTGCCGTCCTTGTCCTTCAAAGTAAAAGCGGGAGCCTTTGTTCCTTCCTGCATAATAATCTCCTTTCAAGTTAAGCTGTGCAGCCTGCAAGCCGGCTGCCTATCAAAGAAGTTCGCCCGTTCCGCTGAACTGACGGACACCCGTCTCCCTCGTCTGCCATACGTCCGAATCGATTTTATAGAGCATGCGGCCGAGCCAATACTTTGTAACGCCGCCCGTCTCCGCCGTGGCGGTGATAGAGGTGTTCATGTCGAGGTCGTTTGTGGAGACGACGGCTTCAAGCGTCATCTGCGTATAGTCGGTGGTGTAAGTGCTTGACGAATACAGCTCCACCGTGACGGGCACCGTGGACATGAAGAGGGTGAAATCGTTTTTGGCAGTGGCATATACAGTGCCGTTGCCGCCGCCGATATTGAGCGAAAGCACCGTCCACAGACGGGGCTGAGGCCCGGACTCCTGCGCCTCGTATGTCTGCGTATCGCTGTCCGCCATGGCCTCGGAACGCGGGACGGCGGCGAATGCCGCGGCGATAAACAGCAGCAGCGAGCACAATGCAATTAAAATTATGTTTGCAGTTTTTTTGTTTTTCATATATCTTCCTCCGCAAAAGTTTTGTGACTACATAATAACGTCGGCGGGGCAAAATTACAACCAAAAGAGCATTTACATTTTATGTAAAGTTATGTAAAATGCGCTTTACATATACAAAACAGCGCCTTTATTTTGCCTTGACAAACGCCTTTTTTGTCAGAATCAAAAATGTGACAAACAGGTAGAGTGCCAAAACGCAGAGCAGAATACACAGCACGAAGCGGTCGGCGCCAACATAATCGGAATATACGGCAGAGGCGCCGCCGTTTTCAGAGAACATGGCGCAGCCTATCCTGACCGCGCGAATGAGCGCCACTATGAAGGTGAGCGCAAACACAAAGACAAATGCGGGCATGAGGACGCGCCCGAGGGTGATCGGCTCCGCCGCGGCTGCGACGGGGCGGGAAGTTTCGTCCTGAGCGGCAGGTTCGCAGTCGGCATACAGTTCCTCGGAAGATATGCCGAAGTAATCGCATATGGCCTTAATATTGTCGGACTTGGGTGTTATGACGTTGGCCTCCCAATTGTAGATGGTCTGCCTGCTCACCCCGAGCTCTGCGCCGAGTTTTTCCTGACTGAGGCGCCTGTTCTTCCTGAGATTTGAAAGTTTATCGCCGAAAGTTTCCACCCTTTCCCCTCCTTTGCCGCGGGGTTTGCGCCAAAAAAACGCAGCGCGCCTGACCCCGTTTTTTTTATTCTATCACACGGCGGGAAGATTTGTCAAAAGGAAGGGGTGAGATGAGCGCATATTTTGCATGAAAATGCCGAAAAATATCGCAACCCGCCGCGATTGTGAAATTTTGGAATATTTTGCCAAAAGAGTTTACGTTTGCGGGCAGTTGTGCTACAATGTGTTTAAGTTCTCTGTTGAGAACTTTAATTTTGAAAGGAGAAATGTAAATGGAAGATTTTATAAACGGAATACGCGAATATTTTTCCAACTTCCTGTATGACGGCGGCCTGACGATAGTGCGCACCATAGCCTTTGCCCTTTTGGGCTTGGTCATTTTGAAGATAGTTCGCATGATAGTGCGCCGCACGACCATGAAGAGCAAGTTGGATAACGCCGCGGCCACCTTTGTCATTTCGATAATAACCGTGGTGCTGTATGTGGCGCTCGTCATTGTTGTGGCAAGCTCACTCGGCGTATCCACGGCGGGCATAATAGCCGCCTTTTCGGCAATTGCGCTTGCCGTAGCCTTAGCGCTCAAGGACAGCCTTGCAAGCCTTGCCAACGGCGTAATTATTATTTTTACCAAGCCTTTCAAGAAGGGCGACACCATTATGCTCAACGGCGAGGAAGGCACCGTGCAGGACATACGCCTGTTCAACACCAAGATACTCACCTTCAACAACGAGGAAGTTATAATACCCAACAGCGACGTGCTGTCTGAAACGCTTGTAAACGAGAGCAACATGCCTTTAAGGCGCGTTGAGCTGCCCTTTTACATTGCGTACTCGGCCGACGCCGACGAGGTAAAAGCGGCCATACTCAAAAAGATGGAGGAGAGCGACAACATTATAAACACCCCCGCCCCCTCCGTGGGATTTGACAGCTTCGGCGAATCGACGATAAAGTGCACGGCATACGCATGGTCGTCGGTCGAAAACTACTCAAGCGCCAAGGCGGACGTAAAGCAGATAATATATTCGACGATACGCGAGCTCAGCGCACAGCCTTCGGGACTGAGCGTACAGATAACCAATCCTAAGGAGGGTAAAGATGAATAATTTAAGCATGCTGTTGCTCTCTGCAAGCGGGACGGCGGAGGCCGCCCAATTATCGTCCGACACATGGAACACCATCATTCAGTACGGCATATATGCGGTCATAATAGTGGTGTGCATAGTAATTTTAGTGTTTTTGCGCAAGCGCGACCGCCTGCCCAAGCACGGCGAACTCAAGAAGAAGCTGACCCTTCTTTCGACCGAGATAGCCGAGCTCAAGACGCCCGAAAAGAAGGTGAAATTCCTCAAAAACGTTTCTAGCACGATATACAAGGCGGACAACCTTGCCTACACGGCAGCGATGATGGCGGAAAAGGAGAGATATGCCGACCTCAACAGGATATCTTCGCTCATCGAGGAGGCTCACAACGAACTGAACGCCTATAAATACGGCAAGAAGGAGCCCGACGACAGCGAGGGCTTTGACGCAGCCGCCGACAAGGTGGCCGAGGCCATAGCCGTGCTTGACAGCGTGATTGAGCGCGACGGCGAACTGAGGCGCAGCAAAAAGTAAATCTGAAAGCATTTAAAAAACCTGCGGGCAAAACCCGCAGGTTTTAATTTTAGTGCGCAGCGGGCTATGGCCGCTGCGCATTAATTATTGTACCGTCAGTACATGGGAATGTAAGAAACGGAGGCAGATATCGTCATAGTGATGAATATCGCGCAGCACACGATGGCGCCAAGCCACACGTTGCCCGTTATCTTGTAGAACAGCCTGTTGAAGATGGGGAGAATGAACATCATTACGACGAGGCCGAATACCATGTTGACATACAGCCAAACTTCGGTTCCGTTGCCGTAGTAGCCGTAGTAGGGCGAGCCGGTGGTGAAGTAGCAAACATAGTTGATTAGGAGTATGAAAGCCAATCCCACGCTGTTGGCGAGGGCGCCCACTAGCATGACCTTCCATTCGCTCCACCCCTCCCTGCCTATGCTGCAGTTGACGCGTATGGAGTTGGAGATGTAGAACACGAAGATTATGGGGATATACTCGATGGCGGTGACGAACATCCTTGCGTTGAGGGGAGCCGCCGAGATGAGCATGAACCTGAAATCCTGATGGAAGATCCAATAGCTGAGCTGCACCATGAAGTAGAACACACCGTATAAGAGCACGGCGAGGAGCAGCATTTTGAGCACGTTTGCAATTACGCCAAGCCAATTTTTGCCGCCCATCTTTATGGGTCTGAACTTATCCCAATCGTAGACGGGCTGTGTGCCCTTAACTTTGGCATATATGCACTCGTACGCGTTCTCCAACAGCGTTGTGGCAAAGAAGAGCACGAGGCCTATTGCGCCGTTTATGGCCGCCCACAGTAGTATTGCGTTGACCATTCTTGCGGGGAACACATAGGTGTACACGCTAGACGAATTGCCGACGGGGAATATTTCGATGGACAGGTTTGCGAGGGGGATATAGTCGAGACAGGCGATTATGGCCGTGAGTATCATGGTCGACCAAAAGATTATGTTGTGGGCGACCGTCTTGGGTCTGCGCTGTTTTGCCGCGAGCGAAGCCGCCGAAGCACTCTTCATGGCGGGGGCCTCCTCCACTGCGCTGTCGCGCACCACCCCTGCGGGCTGAGGCTGCGAAGAACCATTTATCTCTTCGTCGCAGATATTCTTTTGGTTGTCCCTCTTAATCGTCGCGAAGAAGGGTATCTTCATGAGGACGGCGCAGAGAGAGATTATGAATGTGAACGCCGCGGCGAGGGCGAGGCCGTTTGAAAGTTCCTTGCCGAACCATATCTGACCGGCGCCGTCCATGCCCGAATTCATGCCGAGGGCTTCATCGAAGAAGTTGACGGTGTTGGCGATGGAAGTTGCGTCGTACATTTCGAAGCAGTGGTTTATGTTTTCGCGGTGGACTATGCGGTATGTGCCGTCCGACATGTCGCCGTAGCCGTAGTCGTAGGAGATTGTCTGATAGCTGTTTTCAGCGCCGCTGACCTCGTTGATGAAGCGCAGTGCTATCACCTCGAAGGCGGTGGTGTCCGTCTGATAGCGGAAGGCGCCTTCGTCGTAATAGGCGTAGGAGAGCGCCGCGTTGCAGTTGAGGTTTTTGTACTTGTTGGCCGAAGAGGTCTTAATATAGCCGGAGATATACACCGCCTTGATTACGCTCTCTTCGTAGCTGTCGCCCGCCATATCGGCGGCGAGGGTGCACACATTGCCGCCGCCTGCGGAGTGGCCGACTGCGCCGAAGCGCGATTTGTCGCAGAAGCGGAAGTCATCGGTGTTATTATACACATACTGTACGAGGTATTCGATGCCGTTTGCGCCCGCCGTCGAAGTTTCGGTAGTACCGCCCTGACCGCCCGGGTCGATGCAGAACACCACCGCGCCGCGGCGGGAGAGCTCTATGCAGTACTGCGCCATGGTGGCCTTTGTGCGGGTGAAGCCGGGAAGGACGAACACCGTGGGCGCGGGGTTTTCCTCGGTGGCGGTTTTGGGCACATACATGGTGACGGCGTAGGTTGAGCCCTCGTTTTCGATGACGTACTGTTCGCCGTTGATTTCGCCGCCGTTGTAGGCGAGGGTCATGTCGCGGGTGAGGGTGAAGTCGGAGACGTCGACCGTGAAGCCCGAAGTTTCGAACGCCATGCCCGACAAGCCGAGGATAAATATGAGCACGAAGGACGCGCACATTGTTATGAATGAGCGGGTCTTGTAGAACGCCTTCTTTTTGGCGGGTTGGGGCTGTTCTTTTTCAACATTGCGGCGGACGACGAGCTCGTCCTCCCTTCTGCGGCAGTAAGCGACGATGTTGATTATGAACGCGGGCAGACAGACGAGGCTGAGCACCCAACAGATTATAAACTGTATGTTTTGCCTTTTGGAGAACTTTATCCCCTCAAGCTTGCCCGCAAGGGACGAGAGGGCAAAGCCGTCGTACAGACTGACCAGCCCGAACACGAGGAAGAGCCAATATATATAATTGGAAAGGCCGAACGCACAGCCTGCCGCAATTATCCACAGCGCGGCGGACACATACAGGCATATGCTTGAAGCTTTTATGAGTTTTTGCTTGAGATACATATCATTGCCTCCTTATCTTACGCAGCGAGCGCCGCTTCCTGCGCGGCGGTAAACAGCGCGCGGGCTTCATCCGTCTTTAACCATTCGAACACTGTAAGGGTGAGAGCGTCGTCATCGAGAAGATGTATGCGGCGGTCTGTCTTTTCACCCATGGCGACATCGTTCTGAACGTCCAAGACGCCGTCGTAGTCGAACGCCTTCATGCCGACCATTATGTCCACATCGCTGTCGGTACCGACTGCGGAGATGACATCGGCGACATTGCCGTCGTAGCCGCGTAAGACCACCTCAAGGTTTTCGGTCGTATATCCGAGGGTAGCGAGATACTCATTGAGCCCTGCGGTGAAGGTGTCGATTATGGTCTGATCGAGCCCCGAAGTGCCCGACTTTGCATACCAACCGATGACAAGCTTTGTCTGAGCTTCGGGCGTGAGAAGCAGGGCGCGGGCTTCGTCCGTTTTGAGCCATTCATAGACGAGTTTTGAAACTTCGCCGTCGTCGAGAAGGTGTATGCGGCGGTCGGTCTTTGCCCCCATGGGAACGTCGTCCTGCTGTTCGATTATACCTTCAAGCGAGAAGGCCTTCATGCCTATCATGAGGTCGACGTCGCCGTCGCCCGCAACGGCGGCCTCTACTTCCGCCACTTTGCCGTCGTATGCGCGCACTATCACGTCGCACTCGGTGCCGCTGTTTTCAAGGTATTCGTTCAATCCCCTTGTGAATACGCTGACTATCATTTGGTCGAGGCCGGAGGTATCAGACTTGGCATACCAACCGATGACAAGCTGCGTCTGAGGTTCGGGCTGAGGATCGGGATCGGGGTCGGGATCGACGGGCGTTTCGGGAATTTCGGGCAGGGGAGTATCGGAATAGGTGTCGAATATCCATGTGTAAACCAACCTGCTGAGCTGAGTATTGGTGAGCAGCGCGGCATACCTCTCCGCGGTGCCGATGGTGACGCCGCCCACGTTCATTATATAGTCGGTGCCCTCGGTCATGCCGCCCGTGGTGTTTATGTTGCTCGACCAGCCGACCATTATGTCGACGTCGCCCGTCTGAAGAATGGACGCGCACGAATCCCCTACGGCGCCCGAGTATGCGCGCACGACTATCTGCATGTCGGCGGGGTTGTAGCCCTGCGTGGACAGATAGGTGTTGAGTTCGGCGGTGAAGGAGTCCATTATCTCCTGCGTGAGGCCCGAATCGGTGGAGTCCGTATGCCTGTTGTACCATGCGATTACGAGGTCTGCCTCGGTTGCGGGATCGGGGTCTTCGGGAAGACCCGTCTCGGAATATTCTTCGAATATCCACTCGTAGACGAGGTTGCAGAGCTGAGTATCTGTCAGCCTTGCGGCATACCTCTCCTTGGCGCCGATGGTGACGCCGCCGTTATTTTCAATGAAGTCCTCGCCCTTGACAAGGCCGCCGGTGTTGGTGAGGTTGCTTGTGGACGACCAGCCGACCATTATGTCGACGTCGCTGTCCTTCATGATCTCCGAGCAGGTGGTGCCGACGTCGCCCGAGTAGCCGCGGATGACGATATCCATGCTCTCGGGAGTGTAGCCCTGCGAGGTGAGATATGCGTACAGCTGCGTTTGGAAGGCATCCATATAGGACTGATTGAGTCCCGAAGTGGTCTCCTTGTCGTACCATGCTATTACGAGGTCGCGTTCGGGTATGGGCGCATATGCGGCGTACAGCGTTATGCTTAAGCTGTCGCCGACGACAAAATCCTTGATGTCGTCATAGCGGATGAGCCCCGTGTTTTCGGTGAGGTAGTAATCGCCGTCCTCCTCCGTCCAATTCTCGAGGACGGACCAGCCCATGAACATGAGGTCGTCCTTCTCCATTTCGGGCACGACCGCATTGTTGAACTGATTGACGGTGTAAGTGCCGACGTATTCGCCATCGTTTTCAAGGATGACCTGCACGTCGCGCTCAAGCCCCTTGACCGCCGCACAGCCTGAGAGTGCGACAAGGCAGGCGACTAAGGCGATGAGCACCGCAATTAAGTGTTTTTTCATCATTTTTCTCCTGTTATTTTTAATAAAGCGCATATATTACGCTCAGAATACAATATTATAGGCAACTTGCTGAAGGATATCTGCAACCGAGCCGTCCAAACCGTCCTCATAGGTGCTTTCGCGGGGGTCGCAGCCCGTAATTGTTGCCGCATGCACGCAGGCCGCGAGGTAAGAACCTTCGTACGACGGATGGTGCTGATCGGTATTGTACAAGTTTATCTGCGGATAGTTGTTATACACATAGGTGAACGCCTCGCCCACGGAGGACACCGAAGCGCCTATCTCCTTGGCGGCGTTGCTATATGCCGAACGCAGGGCCGCCTCCATATCGGGAATGGTGGTATATTTGCTGTTCAGCCCCGAGGGGAATCCCCATGTGGCGTACATGTAAACGCTGCAGTCGGCCTGATAGCCGTCTATCTTGTCCTTGAGGGCGGAGGCACCCGAAAGGAAGCTGTTGTAGTTGTCTATGGGCAGGGTGCTCTGTTCCTGCAGGACGACGGCGTCGTACTCCTCTGTGCTCAGCTTTTGCTCCACAATGGCGCCGTACTCATCGTTGGCGTCGGCAAACTTTGCAAGCGTCCAACTGCCGCAGGTGACCGAGTCGACCTCCACCACCGCCCCGGCGCCGTTGGCGACGGAGGCAAAGAGGGAGGGAAGGTCGTTATAATAGGTGAAGCTGTTGCCGATGAACAGCACCCTCAGCGTCTGCCATATGGCGGGAACGCCGCCGAGCATGTGCCAATAATCGCCGACGGTCGACGGCTGATTTTGGGAGTAGGTGTAAACCGTGCCGCCCTCGCTTGTCACCGCGTTATAGGAGCAGACCATTATGTTGGGGTTGAATGCCTGACTGCCTATGGCCGACACGCTGTCGGGCAGGATTATATAGTCGACGTAAGAACAGCCCGAGAAGGTGTAGTCGCCGACGTAGGTTATGCCTTCGCCGAGAACTATCTCTGTTACTCTGCCCGCCCTGCCGTACCACGGGGTGGCGCTTTCGGACTGATAGTCGGGCATGGCGCCGCTTCCCTCCACCGTCAGTATATAGCCGTGGTTGCCGTCGTCGGAAAAGTTGGCCGATATGCTCCCTGTTAACTGCCACGAGTCGGCCTGTTCGTCCCCCGAACAGCCGGTCGTCGCTATTGCGCCGCACGCGGCCGCCGCTATTGCCGTAAATATTATAAAAGCCCTCTTGATCATATTGCCTCGCTTATGCCGGTAAGATTTATTGCATGGGCAAGCGCATGCTTGCCCATGCTGTTTTTATCGGTGAGATAAAAAATTTTATTCCTTTATCTTTGAAGCTCCCGTCTTGACGGCGGCCTCCGCCACCGCCTTGGCAACCGCCTCGTGTGCGGCCCTGTTCCATGCCTCGGGGAGGATATATTCGCGTGAAAGTTTATCTTCGGGCACGCAATCGGCTATGGCGCGCGAGGCGGCGAGCATCATCTCGGTGTTGACGGTGCGGGCGCGCACGTCGAGAGCGCCGCGGAACAGACCGGGGAAGACGAGCACGTTGTTTATCTGATTGGGATACTCCGAAGAGCCCGTGCCGATTATGTAGGCGCCCGCCTCCTTGGCAAGCGCGGGATTGATTTCGGGCACGGGGTTTGCCATGGTGAAGAGCACCGATTTTTCGGCCATGGACGCCACCATCTCCTTGGTGATGCAGTTGGGGCCCGAAACGCCTATCAGTACGTCGGCGCCCTTCATGGCGTCGGCAAGCGTGCCCTTTTTGTGTTCAAGGTTTGTCACCTTGGCTATCTCCTTCTGCGCGGGATTGAGGCTGTCGTCGCCCTCGCACAGTATGCCGTTGAGGCCGCACATGGTTATGTTCTTGACGCCGTACGCAAACAGGAATTTTGCAATGGCTATGCCTGCGGCGCCGGGGCCGTTGATGACCACTTTTATATCTTCTTCACGCTTGCCCGCAAGCTTTAAGGCGTTGCGCAGAGCGGAGGCGGTAACGATGGCCGTGCCGTGCTGATCGTCGTGGAATACGGGAATGTCGAGCTCGGCCTTGAGCCTCGTCTCCACTTCGAAACAGCGGGGAGCGGATATGTCCTCGAGGTTGATGCCGCCGAACGAGCCGGAGATGAGCTTGACCGTCCTTATTATCTCCTCGGGATCCTTCGACTTGATGCAGATGGGAAATGCATCGACGTCGCCGAACGCCTTGAAGAGGGCGCATTTACCCTCCATTACGGGCATACCCGCCTCGGGACCTATGTCGCCGAGTCCCAAAATTGCTGTCCCGTCGGTTATCACCGCAACGGTGTTCCAACGCCTTGTAAGTTCAAAGCTCTTATCCAAATCGGCCTGAATGGCAAGGCAGGGCTGTGCTACGCCCGGCGTGTATGCGAGCGACAGATCGTCGCGGCTTTCAACGGGCACGCGCACCTTTGTCTCTATTTTTCCCCGCCATTCGGCATGTTTTTTGAGCGATTCCTTTCTGTAATCCATTTTG
>CALVPX010000030.1 GCA_944354265.1 uncultured Clostridia bacterium
GTTAACGCTCGTTGTGCATAAGAGGATATGCACCAACTCGCCGTTATTTGAGAGGCTCTGCCTCTCTTGCCGCGACCTTAAATAGCCCTCATATAATATAGTCGCGGCAATTCACACCACGCTGTCATTTCGACCGTAGTGGAGAAATCTCGGAGCAAAGCGACGGACAGCGGGGTTGCTTATAAAAAATATGGCTAAACCATTGACAATTTTAAATGATTTGAATATAATATAAGTAGACAAGGGCGCAACCGTTAAGCGGTTAGTCCTAAGTAGTTATCTATTAAAAATAACTGCCTTATTCGGATCCAAGGCAGTTATTTTTTATGCGAATTGTTACTGTATCTTGATTGATTGTAACGGAGAGAATTATCCCCTTGCGGATTAAACGCAACAGGAAGAGTAACTCTTCATTCGACATAATATCACCTCCTTTTTTGGAGAGTGACTAACCGCCTCGGGCGCCCTTTCTACCGATAGCTGTAAAATGCGGCTATCTGACCATAATATACATTAATTTGCAAATTTTGTCAATATTATTTACCACAATATAAAATGCACGGATTTTGCTCCGTGCATTTTTCATATTCATGCAATTAATGTTTTGCCCCAATTTAAGTAAACAACTTGCGTTAACCTTTGTTGTATCCGTTTGGATTTTGGGACTGCCACTTCCACTGCGAGGCGCACATGTCCTCAAGGTTATATTTGGCCTTCCAACCGAGTTCCTCCTCGGCCTTCTTTGAGGAGGCGTAGCAGGCGGCGATGTCGCCCGCCCTTCTGCCTTCGATTACATAGGGCAGCGTTTTGCCGCAGGCCTTTTCGAAGGCGTGAATCATGTCGAGCACGCTGTAGCCTATGCCCGTGCCGAGGTTGTAGATATGCACGCCGCTATCTTTACACCCCTTGATTGCGGCGATGTGGCCGAGAGCCAAATCGACGACGTGAATGTAGTCCCTCACGCCCGTGCCGTCCGGCGTGGGATAGTCATTGCCGAACACATGCACGCACTTGAGCTTGCCCGTTGCCACCTGCGCAACGTAGGGCATAAGGTTGTTGGGTATGCCCTTGGGATCCTCGCCGATGAGGCCGCTTTCGTGCGCACCGACGGGGTTGAAGTACCTTAAAAGAACGACGCTCCACTCGTTATCGGCCTTCCAAATATCGGTGAGCATTATCTCCTGAAAATATTTGCTTGTGCCATAGGGGTTGGTTGTGCCGCCCGTTTTGCAGGTTTCGTCCAACGGCAGTCTTTCGGGCGTGCCGTAGACGGTTGCCGACGACGAAAAGACAATCTTTTTGCAGCCGTAGCGGCGCATGACGTCCACAAGAACGAGCGTGCCGTTCAGGTTATTGTCGTAGTATTCTATGGGCATGCGGCAGGATTCGCCGACGGCCTTGAGCCCTGCGAAATGAATGACCCAATCGACGGGGTTTTCTTCGAAAATCTTTTCGAGCAACGCCCTGTCGCGCACGTCGCCTTGGTAAAACTTAACTTCTTTGCCCGTAATTTTTTGAACGCGGTTCAAACTTTCGGCGCTTGAGTTGGAGAGGTTGTCGATGACGACGACGCCGTAACCGCTGTTCAAGAGTTCCACCACGGTGTGGCTGCCGATGAAGCCCGCACCGCCCGTGACCAAAACTGTCTGCATAGCTTTGCCTCCGCAATTAGATTTCACATATAATTATATACGCGAGGCGGGAAGTTGTCAAATATTATTCGACGGTTACGCTCTTGGCGAGGTTGCGCGGTTTATCGGGATTGCGCCCCGAGAGCACGGCGGCATGGTATGCGACAAGTTGCAGCGCCGTGGCTGTTAAAAAGTGTGAAAGATGGGCGGGCGCGGGAGGGAGCAGCCATGCCGCGTGCACCCTGTCCTTGAGTTCGTCATATGTCTGCCTGAGCGTTGTGACCACCGCCACCTTGCCGCTGCGCGACAGGATCTGTTCGACGGCGTTTTTGCACTTTTCGGCGAGGCCGTCGTCGGTGATGAGCACGACGGACAGCACGCTTTCGTCCACCAAGGCGAGCGTGCCGTGCTTAAGTTCGCCCGCAGGGTAGCCGTCGGAGAAGATATACGACACCTCCTTGAGCTTTAAACTGCCCTCCACCGCCACGTCGACGTCGGCCCCGCGGCCGAGGAAGAACACGGCGCGGCTGTCTATGCACATGCGGGCGATGACTTGGGCATACTCGCCGCAGGAGGCAATTTTTGCCACGTCGTCGGCGGCGGACAACAGCCACTCGGCGCGCTTGTCGGGCGAGAGGGCGACCGACATGAGATGAAAGCAGGTGAGCTGACCGATATAGCTCTTTGTTGCCGCCACGCACACTTCGGGTCCGGCGCAGACGGGCAGGACCTTATGCGCCATGCGCGTTATGGCCGAGTAGCCGACGTTGGTCATGGCGATGAGATATGCGCCCGCCTCGCGGCAGATGGCTGCGGCCTTTAAAGTGTCGGCAGTTTCGCCGCTCTGACTGACGGCTATGCACACGCTCCTGTCCGTGACGCGGGGCGGGTCGTAGCGGGCCTCGCTTGCAATATGTGCTGAGACGGGGCAGTCGTACGCACCGCCAAGCAGGCGCACGCCGGCGAGTGCGGCGTTGTAGGCGGTGCCGCACCCCACCATGACGATTTTATCGGCATTTTGCAGCCGCGAATGAAGGGCGGCACGATCGACCGAGGAGAGAAATTTGCGGCAGGTGGCGCGCATGGTGCGGGCGTTCTGACGTATTTCCTTGAGCATATAGTGGGGGCAATCGCCCGTGCCGTCCTCCCCCTTCTCGCCCTTGAGGGGCTCAAACTGCCGCGATACGGGATTGAGATGGCAGTCGTATATGGTGAAGCCGCGGTGGGTGACGAGGGCTATGTCGCCCTCTTCGAGCACGCAGTAGGAGTGCGCCCTGCCAATGAGGGCGTAGATGTCGCTTGCGGCGAAGTACCCCTCGCCCTCGCCGAGTATTACGGGCGAGGCGCGTCGGGCGACAGCAAAGCCGTCGAAATGGGTGCACAGGGCGGCGATTGCCCAACACCCCTTTAAGCGGGCGCAGGTCAGACGGAGAGCGTCGGCGAGGTCGCCGTCGTAATAATAGTCCAAGAGGTGGGCGATGACCTCGCTGTCGGTCTGCGACGAAAAGACATGCCCCGCCGCGGTGAGTTCCTCCCTGAGTTCGGCATAATTTTCAATTATTCCGTTGTGCACGACGGAGAAGGCGCCGCACACATGAGGATGGGCGTTGGCGTCGTTGGCGGCGCCGTGGGTTGCCCAACGGGTGTGGCCTATGCCGACGGTGCCGGGCAGCCCCTTTAAAAGGGGCGCAAGCCCCTCCACCATGCCGCTGCGCTTGACGGTGAAAATTTCGCCGCGGTCGGCGGTGGATATGCCCGCCGAATCGTAGCCGCGGTATTCAAGCTTTTTGAGCCCTTCGAACAGTTCTTCGGCCGCGCGGTTGCGACCTGCATAACCGACTATTCCGCACATATTCCCCCTCCCCTGACTGCGCGGACAATGCGCGCGCATATTTTTTTGCATAGAACTTCGTCCGGGCACTCGACCATTACGCGCACGACGCTCTCCGTGCCCGACGGCCGCACGAGCACGCGGCCGTCGCCCGCAAACAGCCCCTCTGCGCGGGAAACTTCGCGCTCAACCTGCGGCGAGGAGGCAAGCGACTTATCGCGCACGGGCACGGAGACGCACACCTGCGGCCAAAGCGTAAGCCCCCTCAAAAGGGAGGAAAACTGCCCGCCACTTTGGACGAGAGCCTGCATGAGACAGAGCGCGGTGACAATGCCGTCGCCCGTGTTTTCGACCTTGCCGACTATTATATGCCCCGACTGTTCGCCGCCGAGAGCCGCCCCGCACGAACACATTTTTTCGTAGACGACGCGGTCGCCCACGCCGCATACCTCCACCCCCACGCCGATGGCCTTCAGCGAGGATATCAGCCCCGAATTGCTCATGACCGTGGCGACGATTTTGTCGCCGATGAGTCCGCCGCCCCTCATTATGTGGCGGGCGAGTATATACATTATGCCGTCGCCGTCGACTATGTTGCCCCGTTCGTCGGCGCATATGCAGCGGTCTCCGTCGCCGTCGAAGGCGAAGCCGACGTCCAACCCCTTCTCCCTTACGAGGGCGGACAGGCGCGCAGGGTGCGTAGAGCCGCAGTTTTCGTTGATGTTTGTGCCGTCGGGGCGGCAGCCTATGCAAAACACCCTTGCGCCGAGGGCGCGGAATACCCTGCGGGCTATGTTGTAGGCGGCGCCGTTGGCGCAGTCAAGCCCCACCTTATAGCCCGAGAGCGAGCGCGGGGCGAGGGAAATCAAGTTGGCGGTATATTCGTTGCGCCCCGCCACAAAGTCGACTACCGAGCCGACGTCCCCCCCGGTTGCAAAGGGCAGGTCTACGGCACCCCCGCCCGACTGCAAACTGCCGCTTAAATAGTCCTCGATGAGGCATATTGTGCCGTCTGCAAGCTTTTCGCCCGCGCCATTTAAAATTTTTATGCCGTTGTCGGCAAAGGCATTGTGACTAGCGGAGATGACTATTCCGCAGTCGAAGTTGAAGGCGCGCGCCGCAAACGCCACCGACGGCGTTGTGGTGACGTGCATTATGTATGCGTCCGCGCCCGAGCATGTGAGCCCCGCGGCGAGGGCGTATTCGAGCATATACGACGACCTGCGGGTATCCTTGCCGATGACGGCGCGGCACTTTTTTGACTGCCTCGCCCCGTAGTACCACCCCAAAAAGCGGCCTATGCGAAAGGCGTGTTCGGCGGTCAGCTCTATCCCTGCCCTGCCTCTGAAACCATCCGTTCCGAAATATTTACCCACACATATACCTCATACAGTGGTCAATTCATTCATTTAAGTACCTGCCTTGGGCGCCGTTGGGCTTGATGTAAAGGGGCGGGCGGGAGATTGCAAGGCTATTTTGGGGGACTTCGCCGCCGAGGGTGGCGCCCGCCGCAATGTAGGCGCCGTCACCTATGTCTGCGGGGGCGATTATGTTGCTGTTGCAGCCGACGAAGGCGTTGTCGCCCACATATGTGCGCTCCTTTTTCTTCCCGTCGTAGTTGGCGAAAACCACGCCGCACCCCACGTTTACCCTGTTGCCCAAGGTGGCGTCGCCTATGTATGCGAGGTGGGCCACCTTACAGCCGCCGCCCAAAGTGCAATTTTTGAGCTCCACAAAGTCGCCTATGCGGCAGCCCTCCCCCACCTTGCTGCCGGCGCGGATATTGCAGAAGGGGCCAAGGGTGCAGTGCGCCCCTATTGAAGCGCCCTCCGCTACGCAGCCGGGGAGGAGGGTTGAACCTTCACCTACTACCGTTGCCCCCGATATATGGCATGGCGAATGGAGCTTTGCACCCCTTTCTATGCTGCAGTCGCGGGTGACGAACACTTCGCGCCCCACGACCTGCACCCCCGCGCGGATGAGGGCGCGCAGCGGATAATATTGGGATTTTTTGAAAAACATTACTTCATATAATATGCCCTGCGGCAAAAAGTTGTGCGCGCCCGAGGGGCGCGCACACTTTACCACACTAAATTATAAATTTATTCTTGACAGAATTATTTATCTGTAGTAGAATATAAAGTAATATATTCATTGCATAAATGCGCATAAATGTATAATTGCGGCATGCCATAATAAATTATAAGGAGGGAGCAGATATGAAACTTAAAGGGGCGGACATACTTATCAACTGCCTTTTGGAGCAGGGTGTAGACACGATTTTCGGATATCCCGGCGGAACGGTGCTTGATATTTACGACGCGCTTTACCGCAACGGGAAGATAAACCACATTCTGACCGCCCATGAACAGGGTGCGGCGCACGCCGCCGACGGATATGCGCGCGCCACGGGCAAGGTGGGCGTGTGCTTTGCCACGTCGGGACCGGGCGCGACCAACCTTGTTACGGGCATAGCCACGGCGTTTATGGATTCCATACCCATGGTGGCCATAACGGGCAACGTGGGACTCAATATGCTTGGCCGCGATTCCTTTCAGGAAGTGGACATTGCGGGCATAACCATACCCATAACAAAGCACAACTATATAATAAAGGACGTTAATGAACTTGCGGAGACCATACGCAGGGCATTTTATATTGCAAATTCGGGGCGCAAGGGACCCGTGCTCATAGACATTTTAAAGAACGTACAGATTGCCGAGTGCGAATACGAGCCCAAGGAGCCCTACCCCCTCAAGGAATTCGATATTGACGGCGGCAAGGTAAAGGAGACCGCCGACATTATAAACGCCGCGAAGAAGCCGCTGATCATAGCGGGCGGCGGCGTAATTTCGTGCGGGGCGTCGCCCTATTTAAAGGAGCTTGCCAAAAAGCTCAACGCGCCCGTGACTTATACCCTCATGGGCAAGGGCGCCATTCCCGACGGCGACCCCATGTGCATAGGCATGTTGGGCATGCACGGCACCTTTGCCGCGGCAAAGGCGCTGATTGCAAGCGACGTCATCATTGCGCTCGGGTCGAGGTTTTCCGACCGCGTGGCCCTAAACCGCGACCTGTTTGCCAACGGCAAGAAGGTTATACACATTGACATAGACAACGCCGAGTTCGACAAGAACGTAAAGACGACGGTGCGCGTGCTTGCAAGCGTGGACGCGTACCTGAAGGCCGTCCTTCCCATGCTCAACGTAAAGGGCAGCGAGTGGATGGACGAGGTCGAGAAGTTTGAGGAGGGCGAAAAGCTTAAGGTTGACACCTCCATAATGGCGTACAAGATACTTAAAAAGGCGTGCGCCATTGCGCCCAAGGGCAACCCCGTGATTGCAGACGTGGGACAGCATCAGATGTGGACGGCGCAGTTTTTTGCCGCCGAAAGGCCGAGGCAGTTTTTGACCTCGGGCGGGCTTGGCACCATGGGATACAGCATGGGCGCCGCCATAGGCGCAAGCATAGGCACGGGCAAGCTGTGCACCGTGGTTGTGGGCGACGGCTGCTTCAACATGAACATGAACGAACTTTCCACCGCGGTCACTCAGGGCGTTCCCCTTGTTATACTGCTGATGAACAACTCGGTTTTGGGCATGGTGAGGCAGTGGCAGAAGATTTTCTACTCGCGCAGATTCTCGCAGACCACCCTCAACAAAAAGACCGACTATGTGAAGTTTGCCGAAAGCTTCGGCGCCAAGGGCATGCGCATACAGAGCGAGGACGAAATAGACGGCGTTTTGAAGGAGGCCTACTCCTACGCTTTAAAAAACAGCGCCCCCGTGCTTGTAGACTGCCATATATCCTGCGACGAAAACGTTTTGCCCATGATTAAACCGGGGCAGACGTACGACACGCAGCTTGAAAGAATGGAGGAAAACTGAGATGGATGAAGTTAAAAAATATACCATCGGCGCACTCGTCTCCAACAAGAGCGGCGTTCTGACCCGCGTTTCGGGTCTGTTTGCGCGCAGGGGATACAACATTGAGAGCCTTACCGTTTGCGCCACAGAGGACCCCGAAGTTTCGCGCATGACGATAATACTTAAGGGCGACGAATACATGCTTTACCAAATGATACGGCAGATGGATAAGCTTGAGGACGTAAAAAAGATTGGCTGCGCCAACGAGCTTGACTGCGTGTACCGCGAGCTTATGCTTGTGAAGGTAAAGGCCGACGCCGACATGCGCAATCAGATTGTGCAGATAACGCAAATTTACAAGGCGAAGGTTGTGGACCTTTCGATAGACACCATGATTTTGGAGCTGACGGGCGACCCCGAAAAGCTTGACGCCTTTGTGGCGGTGATTGAGCCCTACGGCATACTTGAGATGCAGCGCACGGGTGTAACCGTGCTTGCAAGGGGACAGCACACCCTTAAAGACAGGGATTGCTATGGGGACCATATAAACTGACTTTTTCGCGCAAAAGCCACGGTTTTGCGCGAGGTTGCTATTGTCGGGCGTCGCTTACGGCAGAAATCAATTCCGCCTGCGCCGCCTCGGCGTGAATAATTAATATTACAATAAAAATTAACGCTCGTTGTGCATAAGGGGATATGCACCAACTCGCCGTTATTTAAGGGCGCTGCCCTCTGTGGCGCAATCTTAAGTGCCATACAGTTAAAAATTGCGCCACATTCACCTGCCGAGGCGAAAGTTTTCGCAAATTGGGTTGCGCTGCGTGAAGGCGCGACTTCACTTGCGCCGTTAATTATTTTACCATAGCTATTCACTATTCATTATTCAATATTCACTAAACTCACCTCCCCTACACCCTAACCCCTATCCCCTACCCCCTAAAATACTGCGCATTTAACCGCGGCTTACAGCCGCATGAGGTTTTAACTATGAACAATATATTTTCTGAAAGCAAGGATATGAGTCCGCAGAGGTCGCTTTTTAGGGCGCTCGGTTGGACGGATGAAGAGATGCAAAGGCCGCTTGTGGGCATAATATGCGCACAGAGCGAGATAATACCCGGGCACATGCACTTGGACGACATTGCAAAGGCAGCCGCCGAGGGCGTGATTGCCGCGGGCGGCAAGCCCGTTATTATGCCCTCCATAGGCGTGTGCGACGGCATAGCCATGGGGCATGCGGGAATGAGGTACTCCCTCCCCTCCCGCGAAATTATTGCCGACAGCGCAGAAATTTTGCTGCGCGCGCACGGCATGCAGGCCGCCATCTTCGTGGGCAACTGTGACAAGATTATACCCGGCATGCTGATGGCCGCCGCAAGGGTCAACATACCCTCCATATTTGTCTCCGGCGGACCCATGCTTGCGGGACATGTGCGCGGAAGAAAGACGTCGCTTTCGACCATGTTCGAGCAGGTGGGCGCCTACAACGCAGGCAAAATTGGCCAAGACGAACTTAAAAATTACGAGTGCAACGCCTGCCCGACGTGCGGGTCGTGCTCGGGCATGTTCACTGCGAACAGTTTGAACTGCCTGTGCGAGGCGCTTGGCATGGCGCTGCCGGGCAACGGCACAATACCCATGGTTTACTCCGCCCGCCTTGCGCTTGCAAAGCGCGCGGGCGCGGCCGTGATGAACCTTTTGAAAAAGAACATTCGCCCCTCCGACATAATGACCCCCGCCGCCTTTGCCAACGCCGAGACGGTGGACATGGCGATAGGCGCCTCCACAAATACCGTTCTGCACCTGATAGCCATCGCCCGCGAAGCGGGACTGACTGAGGAGCAGGTTTCGATAGATTCCTTAAACGCAATTTCAGAGCGCACGCCCAACCTGTGCCGCCTTGCGCCTGCGGGCGAGCACTACATTGAGGAGCTCAACGAGGCGGGGGGAATTTCCGCCGTAATGAAGGAGCTTTTGGACGCCCGCCTTTTGGACGGCAGCGTAATGACCGCCTCGGGCGTATGCCTTGCCGAAGTTGTAAAGGACGCCAAAAATTACGACAGTCAAGTGCTGCGCACTATTGACAACGCCTACTCAAAGCAGGGCGGGCTTGCCATTTTGAAGGGCAACCTTGCCCAAAAGGGCTGCGTTGTGAAAAAGAGCGCCGTTGACCCCAAGATGTTAAAACACAGCGGACCTGCGCGCTGCTTTGACAGCGAGGAGGACGCCATGAAGGCGATATCTTCCGGCAAGATTAAGGCGGGCGACGTTGTGGTGATACGCTACGAAGGGCCCAAGGGCGGCCCCGGAATGCGCGAGATGCTCACCCCCACCTCCGCCATTGTGGGCGCGGGTCTGGGCGACACGGTTGCGCTGATCACCGACGGGCGCTTTTCGGGCGCGACCCGGGGGGCGGCCATAGGGCACGTCTGCCCCGAAGCCGCCGAGGGCGGCACGATAGGCATTGTGCGCGACGGGGACATAATCGACATAGACATTCCCGCCTGCACATTAAACGTGCGCCTTACGGACGAACAGATTGAAGAGAGAAAGGCAAACTTCACCCCCCTTGTCAAGCCCGTTTCGGGGTATCTTAAGAGGTACCGCGACAGCGTGACTTCCTCCTCGGAGGGTGCGGTCTTTAAAAAATAAAATATAGGCAAATTTCAGAAAGAAAAGAACATGACTACATCTAAATTGAAGAGCGACATTGCAGCCATTGAGTGCGATGCCGACGGTTGCGTGCTTGAAATTGAGCACACGGACGACAGCTTTGCCGAAGTGCAGTATGCACGCGGCGTAAACGTTTACGTTAAAAAGGGCGAGGCAAAGCTGTACATAAAGCAAAAAAAGGGGCTCTTTGCCAAAATTTTCGGCGGCGAGAGCGCCGTTAAAGTTATGGTGCCCGGACACATTGTGCCCGCAATCAAGATTGCGGGGCTGAGGACGGACTGCACAATTGACGGCGGAATTTACGGCGACGTGGAATTTTTGGCGGAGAGCGGCAGCCTTAAGGCCGAAAACGCCGCCATGGAGAGCTGCACGGTAAACGCCGCAAACTGCACGACGCACCTTAATAAGTGCACGGTAAAGGGAAGCTTTATTTCCAACACGGAGGGCGGCGACATTACGCTTGAGTACATATTTGCCACCCACATTGCCTGCCGCGCAAAGAGTGGAAACATAGGCGCAGTGCAGCTCAACTGCAAGGACTCCACCTTTGAGGCCGCAGAGGGCAACATAAGCGCCACTATTTTAGGCGACGAGAGCAGGTTCGACGTTTTGGTAAACTCCAAGGAGGGCACCTGCAACAGGGAGAGCGTGAACATTGAGGACAACGACAGCACCTTTAAGGCGTACGCCGTAAAGGGCAACATATTAGTCGACTTTACCGACGGCAAGGAGAACTGATTGCAATGGCAATGACGATGAGCCAAAAGATTTTGGCATACCACGCGGGGCTTGACAGCGTTGAGGCGGGGCAGCTAATTATGGCCGACCTCGACTTGGTGCTTGCAAACGACATAACGGGGCCCGTGGCTATAAAGGAATTCAAAAAGTCGGGCGCGGACAGCGTAAAGGACAGCGGCAAGATTGCCCTTGTAATGGACCACTTTGCGCCCAACAAGGACATAAAGAGCGCTCAGCAGTGCAAAGTCTGCCGCGAGTTTGCCGCCGAGCAGAACATTGAAAACTTTTTCGACGTGGGCAAGATGGGCATTGAACACGCCCTTTTACCCGAGCAGGGACTTGTAGGCGCGGGCGATTTGGTAATCGGCGCCGACAGCCACACCTGCACCTACGGGGCTTTGGGCGCCTTCTCCACGGGCGTGGGCTCCACCGACATGGCGGCAGGCATGATGAGCGGCAAGTGTTGGTTCAAAGTGCCCTCCGCAATAAAATTTGTGCTCAAGGGCAAGCCCGCAAAATATATCTGCGGCAAGGACGTAATTTTGCACATAATAGGCCTCATCGGCGTGGACGGCGCGCTGTATAAATCCATGGAGTTCACGGGCGATGGCATTAAATATCTCTCCATCGACGACCGCTTCACCATATGCAACATGGCAATCGAGGCGGGCGCAAAGAACGGCATATTCCCCGTGGACGAGGTTGCGCAAGATTACATGAAGGGGCGCTTCAAGCGCACGCCCAAAATTTTTGAGGCCGACCCCGACGCACAGTATGAAAGGGTGATTGAGATAGATATGTCGGCGCTAAGGCCTACGGTATCCTTCCCCCACCTTCCCGAAAACACAAGGACGCCCGACGAGTGGGGCAATGTAAAGATCGATCAGGTGGTAATAGGTTCGTGCACCAACGGGCACATATCCGACCTGAGGATTGCCGCCCAAATTTTAAAGGGCAGAAAGGTTGCCAAGAACGTGCGCGCCATAATTATACCCGCCACCAACGAGATATACCTGCAGGCCATACACGAGGGGCTTGTGGACATATTCATAAATGCGGGGGCGATAGTTTCCACCCCCACCTGCGGCCCCTGCCTTGGCGGCTACATGGGCATACTTGCAGAGAACGAGAGGGCGGTTTCGACTACAAACCGCAACTTTGTGGGCAGAATGGGACATGTGACGAGCGAAGTTTACCTCGCCTCGCCCTACGTTGCGGCGGCTTCCGCCGTGACCGGCAGACTGACTTCGCCCGAGGAGCTTTGATATGAAAGTTAAAGGCAGAGTTTTTAAATACGGCAACGACGTCGACACCGACGTAATCATCCCCGCAAGGTACCTGAACACCACCTCCGAGAGCGAGCTTGCAAGCCACTGCATGGAGGACATAGACCCCCAATTTGTAAAGAGTGTAAAGGCGGGTGACATTATTGTTGCGGGCGATAACTTCGGCTGCGGTTCCTCGCGCGAGCACGCGCCCATAGCCATAAAGGCGAGCGGCGTGAGCCTTGTCATTGCAAACAGCTTTGCAAGGATATTTTACCGCAACTCCATAAACATAGGCCTGCCCATTCTTGAATGTCCCGAGGCGGTTGACGGCATAAGTGCGGGCGACGAGGTGGAAGTTGACCTCTCCGAGGGCAAAATAACCAACCTTTCGACGGGCGCAAGCTTTAAGGCACAGCCCTTCCCCCCCTTCATTCAGGAGATTATTGAGGCGGGCGGACTATTGAACTCGCTCAAGAACAGAAAATGAGGTAAGACATGAAATATAACATAGCCGTGCTTGACGGCGACGGCATAGGCCCCGAAATTTGCGCGGGCGCAATACAAGTTTTGAACAAAGTGGGGCAAAAATACGGCCACCAATTTGAATTTTCCCACTACCCCATAGGCGGCTGCGCCATTGATCTGTGCGGCGACCCCCTGCCCGAAGAGACGACGGCGGGCTGCCTGAAAAGCGACAGCGTGCTTTTGGGCGCGGTTGGCGGCTACAAATGGGACAACATGCCCGTGGACAAGCGACCCGAAAAGGGACTGCTGCGCATACGCAAGGCCATGGGGCTGTACTCCAACATACGCCCCGCAAAGCTTTGGAAGGCGCTGTCAAAGGCATCGCCGCTCAAATACGAGCTTGTAAAGGACGGCGTGGAGATAATAATCGTGCGCGAGCTGACGGGCGGAATATACTTCGGCGAACGCGGCACGGGCACGGGCGAGGACGGCGACTACGCGTGGGACACCGAAAAGTACTCCGTAAAGGAGATCGAACGCATCACCCGCATCGCCTGCGAACTTGCCATAAAGCGCAGCAAAAAGTTAGTTTCGGTGGACAAGGCCAACGTATTGGAATCGAGCAGGCTGTGGAGAAAGACCGTGCACGAGTTCTGCGCAAAGCATTATCCGCAGATTGAAGTTAAAGACGTGCTTGTGGACAACATGGCCATGCAGATAGTAAAGAACCCCGCGCAGTTCGACGTGGTGGTTACCTCCAACATATTTGGCGACATACTCTCCGACGAGGCGGCGCAGGTGACAGGTTCGATAGGCATGCTCGCCTCCTCCTCTTTAGGCGACACCAAGAGGGGGCTCTACGAACCCATACACGGCTCCGCACCCGACATTGCAGGGCAGGACAAAGCCAACCCCATTGCAACTATATTGGCCGCTGCCATGATGCTGAGGGACAGCTTTGACCTCGTTCAGGAGTACGCCGCGATTGAAATTGCCGTGCAGAAGGTTTTAGACGAAGGCTACCGCACGGCGGACATCATGGAGGACGGCAAAACAAAAGTCGGCTGCAAAAAGATGGCCGAACTGATTGCGGAGAAGATTTGATGCGCACACCACTGTCATTCTTGAGCGTAGCCGAAGGCGAAGTCGAAAGATCTTGCTCGGTTCATACCTTGCTAGATACTTCGACGACGGCACTTCGTGCCTCTGCTCAGTATGACAGAAGTTGTTGTGTACGCGTTCAACTCATGTGCGCAGAGCGCACCATATTATTATGATAACAGAAAACGTAAAAAAACTTTTGGCGGAAATACCGCAGGCCAACCCGCAGGGCGAGGCCGTAACTTTGGTGGCCGCCGTTAAAATGCAGACCCCGGAGGCCATTAACGAGGCCATATGTGCGGGGGTACGCGCAATCGGCGACAACCACGTTCAGGAATTCAAAGAAAAATATGACCTCATTGAGGGCAACCCCGAGAGGCACTTTATAGGGCACTTGCAGACAAATAAGGTAAAGTACCTGATAGGCAAGGTCGATTTATACCACTCGGTGGACAGATACAACTTGGCCGAAGAACTTTCAAAGCGCAGCGCCGCCGCGGGCATTACAAGCAACATTCTTGTGCAGATAAATATCGGCAACGAGGAGACAAAGGGCGGCTTTGAGCTTGACGAGGCAAGGGACGCGTGCGAACGCATTGCAAAACTGCCCGCCCTGAAAATTGAGGGACTGATGGCCATGCTGCCCTTCATCGACGACGAGGCAGAGCTGCGCAGGCTTGCCACCCTCATGCGGAGCAAATATGACGAGCTGAAGGCCGACTTCCCCGCTTTTAAACACCTTTCGATGGGAATGAGCGGCGATTGGAAACTGTGCGTGGAGTGCGGCAGCAACATGATACGCCTTGGCACTTCCATATTCGGCCCGAGGCACTATGACTAAAATGTGCAGCGGCGGGAGTAAAAGTTTACTCCCGCCGCTGAAATAATTATGCCAAAAACATTGACATTTTTAGGGTTAATGAATATAATATAAGTAGACAAGGGCGAAACCGTTGTCGGTTAGCCTAATTAAAGCTTATTTTAAAAAATAGTTGCCTTATTCGAGCTCAAGGCAGCTATTTTTTTATGCGTATGATTACGGTGCTGTTATTTACCGTTACAGATATTATATCGCTTTTGCCGATCAACAGCAAAAGTAAATATATCATCTCATTCGACATAAAACCACCCCCTTTTTGAGAGAGTGCTAACCGCCAATGCCGCCCTTGCTACGGGCATCAAAAATGATGCTTGAACTTATTATATAATATAGCGACAAAATTGTCAATCTTTTGCAAACATTAGTTTAAAACCTGACGACGGTTAAACGGCGGCTTTTTCCTTGACTAATCAACCTGATTATTTTACAATGTTATTAAATTTGAGTGTAGACTTTATTACAATTTTATTGTATAATTAAATGCAGAGATATTTTTATGCCTTCTACATACGCGCATTACAAATTTGCAAATGAAGTTATTACCTCTCTTCCCGAAGAGGCAAAAAAGGCGGTTGAGGACAACCTTACGCTATACCTCATCGGCTGTCACGGGCCGGACATATTGTTCTATTACAAGGCCATAAAGAGCAACCCCGTAAACAGGCAGGGATATGCCATGCACGAGGAAAGCGCCGCTCCCTTTTTTGAGAGGGCAAAGGAACTTGTAAAAAAGGGCGGGCAGCCTTCGCTGAGCTATACTATGGGGTTTATCACACACTTTGCCCTCGATTCCACCTGTCACGGCTACGTTGAGGACGAGCGCAAGAAGCTTAACATAACCCACACCAAACTTGAGGTGGAATTTGACCGCAGTCTGCTCGTCGCCGACGGGAAAAATCCCGTCAAGAGCAAGCTTTGCGGGCACATATGTGCCGACCAACGCTATGCCGGGGTGATTGCCCCCTTCTTTTCGCTCACGGGCAAGCAGGTGGCCCGTTCGCTGAAGGACATGAAGCGCATCTGCAATTTGTTCGTCTGCCCGAACGGCCTTAAACGGGGCATAGTGCGGGGCGTACTTAAAATGGTGAGCGACGACTTGCCCGATCAGGTGATGGGCGTATCGCCCGATCCCGTCTGCGCGGAGAGCAACAAACGCATGCTTGAACTCTTCGAGAGTGCAAAGCCCGTTGCCAAGGAGCTGTTTGAAAACTTCATCACAAGCCTTGAGAAAAAGGGTCTCAGCGAGCGGTTCAACGCAAATTACGAATAATTTTATTGCGCCGCGCGCAGGACGCCGGCGAGAAGAGGTTGTATATGAATACGAAAGTTAAGAAAAAGGGCTCATTTACCCCGATCGAGAAAAAGTGGATAATGTACGACGTGGGCAACTCGGCCTTCACCCTGCTGTGCTCGGTGTTCATTCCCATAATCGTACAGGCTAAATGTGCCACCGAGGGCATGAGCAACACCGAATATCAGACCTTTTGGTCGATAGTCACGTCGGTGATAACGCTTGCCGTTGCCGTTATAAGCCCCATAGTAGGCACCTTTGCCGACAGCGAGGGCATGAAGAAGCCGCTGTTTTTGGCCTCTGCGCTCATAGGCATTGTCGGCTGCGCGCTGTTGGGCATGCCGCTGCCCCTTGCAGGATTTGTGGCGGTATTTATTACCACCCGCATGTCCTATAACGTCAGCCTTGTGTTCTACGATTCGATGCTCACCGACGTGACCGACATGGAGCGCGTGGACAAAATTTCCTCCCACGGCTACGCATGGGGATATATAGGCAGCTGCATACCCTTCATCATAAGCATAGGCCTGTATGCGCTCTCCCTCTACGACCTGCTGAGCGATACCGTTGCATACATAATTATATTCATACTCAACGCCGTATGGTGGCTGTGCTTCACCCTGCCCCTTTCAAAGAGCTTTAAGCAGATTCACTACATCAAGCGGCAGCCCAAGGCGATACGCAACTCCTTCAAGAGGCTGTTTTCGGTATTCAGGGATAAGATACCCAACAAAAAGGGCATACTCATCTTCCTGATCGCCTTCTTCCTGTACATAGACGGCGTATATACCGTAATAGACCTCGCCACGACCTACGGTCTTGCTTTGGGAATAGACCAAATACAGCTCGTTCTCGCACTGCTGTTGACGCAGGTAATTGCCTTCCCATGCGCGATAATTTCGGGCATACTTGCAAAGAAATACGACAACGGCAAGCTGATAATCGTGTTCATCACCGGGTACCTCGGCATTGCCATATTTGCAATATGGCTGACTCAGGCATGGCAGTTCTGGCTGTTGGCGGTGTGCGTAGGCCTTCTGCAGGGCGGTGTGCAGGCGCTCTCCCGCTCGTACTTTGCCAAGATAATTCCCCTTGAAAAGAGCGGCGAGTTCTTCGGAATAATGGATATATTCGGCAAGGGCGCGTCCTTTGTGGGCACCATGCTTGTGGCAATAGTCACGGCGGCTACCGATCAGGCCAACTTGGGCGTCATACCCATCTCCTGCCTCATCGGCGTGGGACTTGTTGTGTTCATAATAGGCTACCTTGAAATACGCAAGTATGAAAGGCAGCACGGCAAAGCCGCCAACCCCGAAATGCCTGAGGCCGTGGCACAAGCTGCCGCAACAGAGGATAAAGACTGATAATTTTGTTCATGAACTAAGCGGCCGCGCCATTGGCGCTGCCGCTTATGCCTGTATTGACAAGGCGACGTCTGCAGTTTATAATATATCTATGTGGATAGAAAGAAAATATTCAACTGAATATTCCGACTGCCCTGCGCGCGGCCTCAGGCTGAAATTTTACGACGGTTTCGACCCCGAAAACAGGCGCAAACTGACTGATTTTTGCAATTTTTTGCGCAAGGCATACTTCTTCCCCATACGCGTCTATGTCTGCATGGTCAACGTTGAAAAGTTCCGCTCGCCCGACGACGGGCACAAGTACTTTGGAATATTTTATGACAACGGCGACTGCAAGCGCAAGATCTATCCGCGCATATGCGTGGCGGCGCATTTTGAAAGCGATGCTCAGTTCCTTGACGTGTGCTATACGATTGTGCACGAGCTGACGCACTACTTTCAATGGTACTTCTTAGAGGACGATAAGAGGAGCGACAGAAGCCTTGAAATTGAGGCAAACAGATGGGCTGACTATCTGACGGGGGAATATTTTGCGAAATGAAAAGCCCCCAATATGTCATACTGAGCGAAGCAGGGTGAAGCCCTGCGTAGTCGAATGTATCTAGCAGGTCAATAACCGAACAAGATCTTTCGACTTCGTGGCGGCAGGCTATTGCCTGCCGCCACTCCGCTCAAGATGACGATGGAGGAAAGGCGAGCGGCGAGAAAATCTCGCCGCTCGCATAATCTTTATTCTGTCATTTCGACTGAAGCCGTCAGGCGTAACGGAGAAATCTGCGTGAACGCAGTCTTTATTTCTG
>CALVPX010000031.1 GCA_944354265.1 uncultured Clostridia bacterium
TGCGAATAGCACAGCCGGTACCATGCCCTTACAGGGCTAGTGCAAACTACGCGTTGAACGCGTAGTTATGATTGCTTTTACTTAGTACGATAGTTGTCTAAAAGATAAAAATGTGATTTCGATAGTAAATGATATTAAAAAAGCATTGTTTTTCTTAATTAGTTTAAAAATATAGATTGCTCTTGCATTTAATGTTAATTTATGATATAATGATGTCAGATAGAGAAGTCTTGAATGCTTAAGGGGAAATCATATGGAAAATGAAGATAGGAATAATATAGAGTATGATTTTTTTATTAGTTTTTCAAATCATGATATAGAAACTGTTTTGTCTATCGTTAACATGATGGAGCAGCAATATGGCGCAAAGTGTTGGTTTCAGCAAAAGGATTCAAGGGCTGAGTTTGTTGATGCCATCATGGAAGGTATCGAGCATTCAAGTGCATTTATTGTTTTTATTAGCCCTGAGTCTGCAAACTCCTATTTTGTGCTCAATGAGGTAAATCATGCTGTTGAATGGCGCAATTCGAGTGAGGATTTCAAAATTGTCCCTGTTCTTATTGGACCTGCAGAATTGGATATAAATGATGCTGCATACAAACGCATAAGGTTTTATCTTGGTCGACTTAATATGTGTTTTTATAATCGTAACGAGCCTCTTGAAGTCTTGATAAGGAAAATATTTGAGCAGGCGGGTTATGTATTAAAAGGCGAATCGTTAAGGGAAAGTTTATATCACTCCAGCGAAATTGAAGATAAACGACTTAGTGCACAGAATGAAATATTGCGTGATTTTTCTCATGAATATTTTCAAGAATTTGTTCAATCGAATGCTGTTATTCTTGATGTTGGGTGCGCAGACGGTAGCAATATCATGTTGCGGCTTGGTGGTATAGAGTATGGCAGGCTCCTCGGGGTCGACATCGATAAAGAACAGATAGCAAAGGCAGAAAAAAAATTTGGTTCTGAAACAAATAAGTTTATTGCTTGTGATATTATAAGCGATGATTTTGCCAATGTGCTTGAAGATTATGTGGACGAAGTTGAAATTACAGGGTTTGACATAATTCATATCTCAGCAGTACTGTTACATTTAAGTGAGCCAGTCAAGTTGCTGCGAGTTTTAAGGCATTTCCTTAAAAAAAGCGGTTATTTATTTATCCAAGACGAAGATGATGGTGCAAACCTTGTGTATCCGAATTCAAAATTTTTTGATAGGGCATTTGCTATTTGGGCTGATTCAAAAGAGAGTGGTGATAGGCATTGTGGCCGAAAAATTGCTTCTTATCTTTATTCGTCAGGTTATAAAAGGATTTCTTTAGTAAAATGTGGTGTGTCTAATTTGGGATTAGATGGTGAAAAGAGCAATGCTCTTTGGGATATTTATTTTAATTATCATCTATGGCTTGCGTTGGAAGAAGATGTATTTTATAATCTAGCAAAGACACATAAAATGCTTGAAGAATATAAAAAAGATTATGACCAGCGTAAGCAAGAATATGATGAAGGAAAGATTTTTATACAATTGGGCTTTTTGTTCTTTATTGCACGCAAGTAATTACTATTTTAATAAGTTCTTATAATAATATATAGTATCTATATAATATCTCTGATTTTTACATTATTATTATGAAATACAACTTCGATAAACTTACGAACAGAAGGGGAGTGCACTCCCTCAAATGGGACTGTGCCGAGGGCGAGCTGCCCATGTGGGTGGCGGACATGGACTTCGAAACGGCCCCCTGCATAATGGAGGCGGTCAACGCCCGCGCCCAAAGGGGCATATTCGGATACACCGTAGTGGGGGAGGAGTGGTACTCCTCAATCTGCAATTGGTGGAGCCGCCGCCACAGTTGGAACATTCAAAAGGAGTGGCTCATCTTCTGCACGGGCATCGTGCCCGCCATAACCTCCATGGTCAAGCGTCTTTCGGAGGTCGGGGACGACGTCGTCCTCTTGACTCCCGTATACGACATCTTCTTTCACTCGGTCGAAAACACGGGGCGCCACGTCCTCGAAAGTCCTCTTGTCTACAGCAACGGCGTCTACAGCATAGACTTTGCCGACCTCGCCCAAAAGCTCTCCCGCCCCAACGCAAGCCTTATGATACTGTGCAACCCCCACAACCCCGTGGGCAGAATATGGAGCGCGGATGAACTCAAAAAGATAGGCGACCTCTGCATTGAAAACGGCGTCACCGTCATCTCGGACGAAATTCACTGCGACATAACTACCCCCGGCGTCAGCTATGTGCCCTTCGCCTCGCTCGGACAAAAGTACGCACAAAATTGCGCCGTCTGCCTGTCGGCGACAAAGGCGTTCAACATTGCGGGGCTGCAGTGCGCCGCCGTCGCCGTGCCCAACGCCCGCCTCAGGGCAAAGGTGGAGCGCGGTCTGAACTCGGACGAGGTGGCAGAGCCCAACTGCTTTGCCGCAATCGCCACCGCCGCCGCCTTCAACGGCGGGGAGGATTGGCTGAACGAGCTCAACGCCTACATAGCCGCCAACAGGCAGGAGGCGGCAACTTACATTTCCCGAAATATCCCCTCGCTCAAGCTCGTCAGGGGCGAGGCCTGCTATCTCCTTTGGATAGACTGCTCCGCCGTGACGAACGACGCGCAAAACCTCGCCGACCACATCCGCAAGAGCACGGGGCTGTGGATAACGGCGGGCAACCAATACCGCGGCAACGGCGCCCGCTTTTTGCGCCTCAACGCCGCCTGCCCCCGCCAAAGGCTCAAGGACGGCCTTGAGCGGCTCAAAGAGGGAGTGCAAACTTTCTGCAAATAAAATTAACGCGGGGCGCGCCCTTGACAAAGGGCGCGCCCCGCGTTACAATTATGCCATGTTACTCACAGATATTCACACCCATTCAACATGGTCGGCCGATGCCGACAGCCCCCTTGAGGACATGGTGCAAACCGCCCGCCAAAAGGGGCTTGCCTATTTCGGAGTCTCGGAACATTTTGATTACGACTACATCCCCGCCGGCCTCACATACAACGGTTCCCCCGTCCGCACGGACGAGGAGGGGTATTTTGCGCAGGCGCGCGCCCTTCAGCGGCAGTTAAACGACAAAAATTTCACCTTCCTCGCCGGTTGCGAGCTTGGCTATACCGACGACCCCGCCACGCAGAACACCTACTCGGCGCTCATACAAAAGTTTTCGCCCGACTTTGTCGTCAACAGCGTGCACACCTGCGACGGCTACGACTGTTGGTTCGGCGACTACTTTGACGGCAAGGACAAAAATTACGCCTATTCGCGCTATCTTGAGCGCGTTTTGCGCAGTCTGTCCGCTCCCTACCGCTACGACATAGTCGCCCACATCGGCTACGTTTCGCGCAACGCCCCCTACGCTTACCCCAAACTGCGCTATTCCGACTTTGCCGCACTGTACGACGCAATACTTACGGGCATAATCTCCCGCGGCAAAATTTTAGAGGTCAACTCCTCATCCCGCGGCGCAGGCAGCGCCTTTCTGCCCGATACTGACGTGCTTGCAAGGTACTTTGAGCTCGGCGGCAGGGAGGTCTCCTTCGCCTCCGACGCCCATTTTGTCGGGCGCATCTGCGCAGGCAGGGTGGAGGTGGTCTCCGCATTGAAGAAAATCGGGTTCGAATATATCACCGTGCCCTGCCGCGGCGAACGCATTAAAGTTCCCATTTAAGACTTCACTATGTCATTCAAACCCGTCGCCCCTTTGTCATTTCGACCGAAGCACACGCAGTGTGCGGAGTGGAGAAATCCCCCAAACGAAGTCAGACTGCGTTCCCGCAGATTTCTCCGTGCGCTCGTTTAACTCGCTTAGTCGAAATGACAATTGTGGCAATATCTGCACCTAAACCATGCTGTAAACTTTTCTCAAAAAATGTAAAAAAATTATCACACACTATTGATTTTTTGCACCGTTTATATTATAATAGATTAAGGTAATAAGCCAAAAATAATCTTAACTACAAGCAAGGGGGATCATTTTCTATGAAAAACGTCATTGTGGGACAGTCCGGCGGGCCTACCGCAGTAATCAACTCCAGCCTTCTCGGCGTATTTAAGACCGCCAAGGACAGGGGTGCGGACAAGGTGTACGGCATGGTGCACGGCATAAAGGGACTTTTGGACAGGGATATCGTCGATATGTCCACTCAGGTCAAAAACGACCTCGATATGGATCTTTTAAAGCGCACTCCTTCGTCCTTCCTCGGTTCCTGCCGCTATAAGCTTCCCGCAATCGAAGGCAACGAGGCCACTTACGACAAAATTTTCGAAATCCTGAACGAGCTCGACATTTTCGCTTTCTTCTATATCGGCGGCAATGATTCTATGGACACCATAGACAAGCTCTCCAAGTACGGGCAGAAGATAGGCAGCTCCATACGCTTTATGGGTTGTCCCAAGACCATCGATAACGACCTCGCCATAACCGACCACACGCCCGGCTACGGCTCTGCTGCAAAATATATCGCCGCTACCACCAAGGAGATCATTCGCGACGGCCTCGTCTACGACTATCCCGTCGTCTCCGTAATAGAGGTGATGGGGCGCAACGCAGGTTGGCTTACGGCCGCCGCCGCACTCGCCAAGGGCGAGGACTGCGAGGGCGTAGATATGATCTACCTGCCCGAAAGGGTCTTCGATATCGATAAATTCCTCTCCGATGTCGGCGAAAAGCTCAAGGAAAACCGTTCGCTCGTCATTGCCGTGTCCGAGGGCGTAAAGGTCGCCGACGGCAGATATGTCTGCGAACTTGCCGACCATGTCGACTATGTCGACGCTTTCGGCCACAAACAGCTTGCAGGTACGGCCCGTTTCCTCGCAGGCAAGGTCGCCGAAAAGTACGGCGTCAAGACGAGGGCAATCGAGCTTTCGTCCCTTCAGCGCTGCGCGGCCCACATCACCTCGCGTATTGACGTGACTGAAGCGTTCAACTCCGCGGGCGCCGCAGTCAAGGCCGCATTCGAGGGCAAGACGGGCATGGTCGCCTGCCTCAAGCGCGTGTCGGAGGATCCCTACATGTGCATAACCGAGCTTGCAGAAGTCTCCAAGATAGCCAACGTCGAAAAGAAGGTGCCCGACGAGTGGATAACTCCCGACGGCACTTACGTCACCCCCGAACTCATCCACTACATACGCCCGCTCATTCAGTCGGAGATAACTCCCCTGTGGGTAGACGGCCTTCCTCGTCATTTAAAACTTGAAAGATAAAAGTTAACGCTCGTTGTGCATTGGCGGCAATGCACCAACTCGCCGTTATTTGCGGGGCCAGCCCCGCTTGCCGCGATATGTTTTAGCCCACAATTAAGTAATCGCGGCAATTCACCCCGCTGAGGCGCAGGTATGCGCAAATTGTGGCTGCTGCGGGGAAGTTAATTCCCCTTGCAACATAATTAATTATTATATTGCGCCCGCGCTGCATAGCGCGGGCGCAAATTTGCACCCGCCTTTTGTCATTTCGACCGAAGCATACAAATGTATGCGGAGCGGAGAAATCTCCAAAACGAAGTCCTGATATTTATTTGCTATTTGCGCCGCGAGTGTACCCTGTTCGATATACTTTCGTGCCTTATCAGCGCCTGCGCCATCAGGTTTGCGCGCTCGCTCTCTTCTTTTGTCCGCGGAGGGGAGGGGTCGCTTTTTTTGTTGCCTTCGTTGGCGTCCGTCGCCGCGGCGGGGGGCGAAAGCGCGTTCAGTGCCTTCAGTATGTTCATAAGGGCAAACTTTTCCGTAATATATATCTCCTTTTACTAAATTTTCATTAAAATCAACTTATTTTTTATTGCGTAAAACTGATATTTGGGGTATAATTATTAGAGCTTTGAAAAAGCAAAAAGGTTTTTTACAGGCAAAATTAAAGGATTTAAACGTTTATGCGCAAAACCATCACTAAAATTATATGCGTTGCGGCTGCTGCGGTTACCGCCGCGGGCCTTGCCCTCGCTTCAGGCTGCAGCAATTGGACTACAAGCGGCGTCACGCCCGACACTTCTGCCTCTGAAGTTACAAGCAACGGCGGCTTTGCCGTTCAGACGGGCGATTACGTCTACTTCATCAACGGCAGCGAGCTCAACACCGCCGACAACGACTTCGGCACGCCTTTAAAGGGCTCAATTCAGCGTATCTCCAAGGACGACATCGCCGACCGCAACTATACGGATAGCCAAACGGTTGTGCCCCTCATTTCATACTCCACCCACTACAATGCGGGCATATACATCTACGGCGACAGAATTTATTATTCCACGCCTTCAACTGCGCGCAACAGCTCGGGCGAGGTGCAGAATTCCAACCTCGAATTCAAGAGTACCACCCTCGACGGCACTCAGACGATGTCCGATTATTACTATCGCTCCACGTCCGTGGCGCTCGCCTACAGATACGTTCAGCCCGAAGAGGACGGGGCAGTCTACCTTCTGTATGCCCTGTCTGAAAGTCTCTACGGCGAATCTTCGGCTGTCACCAACATTCATTCGATAAATACGTCCACGGGCGAAAATACCCTCCTCGCGTACAACGTTTCAAATTACCTGTTCGATACGCAGGATCCCACCAACCCCTATGTGTTCTACACCATGGATGCAACCTACCTTTTGGGCTCCGACAACCATGTGGACGAAAGCTACAATCAGCTCTATGTGGTCAGGGCAGACGCGACCGAGGCCAAGGAGTATGACTTCTCCTACGTCGCCGACTACAACGCAGAGGAAAATCCCCTCTATGTCAACTGCGGCGACCTCGTGTACGACGGCATCGGCAACGAAGCTTACGCCAATCGCTACAGTCAGTTCAACTACGGCTACGGCGACGGACAGACTTGCACCGTCAACCGCACCGACTCCACTTACGAGCTCTCCTATTACAAGAACGGCACTCTTACTTTCACCGTTCAGCAGACTCTCGACTCGGCTGCAGGGCTCTATTCCATAACGCCTGGCGATGTCGACTCGGACGGCGACGGCGCTGTAGATTCCTCGTGGAACGCCATCACGGAGAACGATAATCTTCTCTCACGCCGCCTTCTCATAACCGACAGCGAGACAGATTACACCTTCGTCACCCTCGGCGGCGAGCAGTGGGCTCTCTACAACGGTGAGGAGGGCATGGAGCTCGGCCGTTTCGTCAACGGACAGGTCGAGGACGAGTTCGCCATCACCAACAGCGGCACAGCTACCATACTTGCAGTCAGGGATGAAACTACCGCCGCAGAGAGCGGTTCGGGTACAGTTACCCATACTTATGTATATTATTCGCTGACGGGCGGCAACGGTTACACTTTCTACCGCATAGCCCTCAGCACCGACCCCGACAATTACCGCCCCAACAGGCTCCCCTATGAGGACGTGTACACCTATTCCGAAGTGCGCATCCTCGACCTCGATACCCTTTCAAGTTGGTATCTTCCCGAATTCGTGGGCAATACAATACTCTTTGCCTCCGAAACCGAGGGTATGGCGGACTACAACTACATCATGGCGTGCGACCTCTCTTCAGACGACGGCGACATGATGTCCAACGCCGAACTCAACGAATACAACGAAAAGTACGAGGCCGTAAGCGAAGAGATTGCCGCCTACGACGATGAAACCAACTCCGACGGCACCGCCGCCTACGAAAATCTCTCCAACGCGCTGACATATGCGTTCTATACGGGCGACGAAGGCTACCTTGCCGAACTCAGGCAGGCATATGTCGATATCGAAGGCCGCGATTTACAGTATCTCTATTCTGACGACAGTGCCGATATTTATGTCGACTTCTGCAACGCCACGGGCGATTGGGCCGACTATGCGGACGATGCCCGCACGGTCAACGGCGAGGAAGTTCACGCCAACAGGCAGCAGTATTACTATGCGCTGTTCGGAAGAATGACCGAAGCTGATGAGGACGCCCTCGTTGAAACCTTCCGTTCGTCCTACATGCAGGCCTATCCCGAGGATACCTCCACATGGTGGACGAGAATGGGTACGGCTTGGCAGATAGTGTTCATAATCGCCATGTGCCTCGTCGGCATTGCGGTCATCGGCGGCATAACCATTCTCATCATCTGGCTCGTCCGCCGCAAAAAGCTTGGCGGCGGCGCCTCCGGCAACACAAGCAATATCGACATCACCGACGACAAGGATATCGACGTCTACGGCGACGACGAATAATCAATCATCAAACCCATTGCAACATATATCAAAAAAACGGAGCCCCGCTCCGTTTTTTTATTGCCCTGCATACGGGAATAAGTGAAGTTTTGCGGCTATGCCGCAAAGTGAAGTGCTGCCGCAAGTTATGAGCGCCGCGCTTTACAGCGCGGCGCGTTTATAACTATGAGTTGCTTTTGCAACGTTATGATTGGCTTTTTTATTTAAAAAAGCCAAGTTGTGGTAAAATATATTATTTCCCCTTTGTCTGTCGCTGCCATTGTCATACTGAGCGTAGGCATGAAATGTCGAAGTCGAACGTATCTCGCACGGTTTCCGTGCGGACAATGGGCAGCTCTGAGATTTCTCCGCGTTGGTCGAAATGACATTGTGTAAACCGCATTGTAGCCTCCCCAAAGACTTGGGGAGGTGGCTTTGCCAAAAGGCAAAGTCGGTAGGGTTCAACTTGTTTTTGCGTATCAGCATGAACCCTTCAGTCACACCTCGCTAAGCGCTCCGTGTGACAGCTCCCCGAGGCTTCGGGGAGCCTACAGTAATGTTTTGCGCCGTCGGCGCATGAATTACGTCGCAAGGCGGAATTCATTTCCGCCGTTAAGCGGACACAATTTGTCGCGTAAGCGAGCTCACCTGAGGTGAAGGCGCACAATTATATAATTGAGGGCACTTAAAGATTGTGCGCCGAGGAGCGAAGCTCCTAAAACTAACGGCGCATTGGTGCATATCCTCTTATGCACAATGCGCGTTAAACTCTTAGAACACATTTTCCAACCTTATCGAATATGCCGAGGGGAGGGACTGCGCCATGTGCTTTACCACCTCAAGTTTGGCAAGCGCAAGTCCGTTTTCGCCGTCGCGTATGTGCCCGCTCGCCTCGCTCAGGTAGTGGTCTATCTGCGCAATGTCGTTGTGCGGTATAAAGATGTGCAGTTTGCTCTTCTTGTCCTCCCAAAGCTGTCGCAGGGCGTTGGCGTCGTTCTCCGTGGCGTCGCCCTCTTCAACCTTTTCGTATAAAATTTCAGTGGCGTCATAGAGGTAGCCGAACTGCTCGCCGACGTACATTTCGGTAAAAATAAAAAACGCCGCGCACAGTGCAATTGCGACTATGGTGTATATAATAGACTTTACCATGTGCCGTTCACCTTTATGTGCTCAATGGTGTAGGGCTTGCCCTTCTTCTGAAAATATGCCCTGCCGTTGCCGTCAACCGTCATGACCAACACCCCGCGCGCCTTTGTTTCCCGTTCGTCCAAAAAGTTTTTAAGGTCGTCTTTGGTTATTCCCGCAATATTCATGTTTTGTTTGTCCACCCTGCCGTTGTCAATCAGCAGTATGGGTAGCGTGTCCGTCTTTTGTTCCTTTTCGAGTGCTGAAAAGGAGCCGTTCGCTTCGTACAGCCCGTAGTATACGTCGTCTAAGTTGAAGTACCCCGCACTCCTCATGCTCTCAATCAAATCTGAAACGTCAAGGTTGTTCTTTCTCAGCTGATAGCTGTCTATGCCCTCCTTTGTAATTACTATCGAGGGCTTTCCGCAGATGACCGTCTTCATGGGCTTGAACCACAAATCGAGCAGCCACACCACCTGATGCAGAATAAAAATGGCCACGATGGATATAATTCCGTACATCAGCGGTATAGAGCTGTCGGCCATGGGTATGCAGGCAAGTTCTGCAATCAGCAGCGTTATAACAAACTCAAAGGGCTGCATTTCGCCAATCTGACTCTTGCCCATCAGCCTCATGCACAACAACAGCGTTACAAAAATTATAGTCGTCCTTATAAATATCAGCGCCATATGTAAGCAGTATGTATAAAAACTGCAAAAATATCCTTGCAATAGGTTGTTCTGTGTGATATAATTATTACACACAGTCGCGTAAAGTGGTGCGGGTAGGACAGCCCGTGCACGAAGGGGCAATATCCCCGCGGTGGCTGCGCGCGTCCCATTAAGTTAATCATTCGGGCGCATCGTGCGCCTTAATTTTTATTCCAAGGGCGCATAAGCGCCCGCTTTTTTATTATATGACACAAGATCAACCTATCACAATCGGCTACAGGCAGGGCAGTAAATTCGGCACCGAGCGCGCCGAAGAGCTGTTGCACCGCCTCGGCGATCCCGACAATAAGCTTAAAATAATCCATGTCGCCGGCTCAAACGGCAAGGGGTCGTTTTGCGCGTACATGACAAGCATTTTAGTGTGCGCGGGCAAACGCGTGGGCACGTTTACTTCCCCTGCGGTCTACTCGTACGAGCAATGCTTCTGCATGGACGGCGCGCCGCCCCCCAAGGCGCTTCTTTTAAAGTATCTCGCCGCGGCGTCACAGGCGGCCGAGGGAATGGACGACCATCCCTCGCAGTTCGAACTTGAAGTCTGCGCCGCCCTCGCCATGTTTGCGGGCGAAGGGTGCGAATACTGCGTGCTTGAGTGCGGCCTCGGCGGACTGTACGACGCCACAAACGCAATCATGCACAAGGAAGTGGCCGTAATCACCTCAATAAGCCTCGAGCATACCGATGTTTTGGGCGACAACTTAACCGATATCTACCGCCACAAGGCGGGCATAATTAAAAATTGCCCCGTCGTCGTCCCCTCGACCATCTGCGACGAAGCCGTCTACTACCTCGCCGCCCGCGGCGCAGTCTTTTCGGGGCAGGACATGGTCGTCACCGGTCGCTATGTCGACGGACAGACCTTCACCTACGGCGGAAAGAATTATTCCATACGCATGCACGGCGACGAGCAGGCGTTCAACGCCTGCCTCGCCATAGACTGCGCGCACATCCTCGGCATACCCGACGGCGCAATCCTGCGCGGCCTGCAGTCGGCATATATCGGCGGCAGAGTGGAGATAATCGAATGTCCCGGCGCGCTCTATATACTCGACGGCGCCCACAACCCCGCGGCGTTTTCGCCGCTTGTGCAGACCCTCTCATATATCGACGGCGCCAAAACGCTCGTATTCACCTGCCTTGCAGACAAGGATGTGGAGGCCAACGCCGCCATTTTAGGACATTTATTTGATGAAATTTTAATAGTCCCCGCCCCTGACGGCAGGGCTATGGACATCAACGCGATCGCCAGCGCCTTCGCGCTTTACAATGCAAACGTGCGCATATGCGCCGATATCCCCGCGGCCATGGGCATGGCGGGGTGCCATGTCGTCGCGGTGTGCGGTTCGTTTACCCTTTTGAAGGAGGCAAAAAAATGGATAGGGCAAAGGCAATAAGGGCGATCGAGGACCTCCTCGACGCCATTGGCGAGGATAAATCGCGCGAGGGCTTAAGGGAAACCCCCCGCCGCGTGGCCGATATGTATGCGCAGCTGCTCTCGGGTATGGGCAGAACGGCGGAGGAGGAGCTGTCAAAGACCTTCTCGGTCGACGGCGGCGACATAGTCATCGAAAAGGACATCTCCTTTTCGTCCATGTGCGAACACCACTTAATGCCCTTCTTCGGCAAGATAGCCATTGCATACATTCCCGATAAGAGGGTGGTGGGGCTCTCCAAACTCGCCCGCTGCGTAGATGTCTACGCCGCCCGCCTGCAGCTTCAGGAACAGCTCACCCGTCAGATAGCTCAGGCGGTCATGACCTATCTTTCGCCCAAGGGCGTGCTCGTCTACTGCGAGGCGGAACACACCTGCATGACCTGCCGCGGCGTCAAGAAGGCGGGCAGCAAGACAATTTCGTATATAACCCTCGGCGACTTCCCCGAAGATAAAAAGGCCGAAGTTTTGGCCCTCGTCAAATGATAATCGGCAATAAGCAGTTTGCAAATTACACCTATGTGATGGCCATAATCAACCTCACGCCCGACTCCTTTTGGCAGGACAGCCGCGCCATGGCCGACAGCGCGCTCTTCGCCGCCCAAAAGGCGGTAAAAGAGGGTGCCGCCATTTTGGATTTGGGCGCGCAGTCCACCCGTCCCGGCTATACCGAGGTGGGTGCAGAGGAGGAGATTGCCCGCCTCGAACGTCCCCTCGCCGCCATTTTAAGGGAGTTCGACGTCCCCGTATCGGTCGATACTTACTTCCCCGCAGTCGCCCGCTTCGCCTTGGACGCGGGCGCACACATGATAAACGACATATGGGGTCTGACCCGCGCGGGCATGGCGGAGGAGGTGGCAAAGAGCGGCGCCTCGGTGTGCATAATGCACAACTCGCCTCAGCCCATAGAGGGCGACGTGCTCCCGCCCGTATTGCAATTTTTAAAGGAACAGGCGCAGTTTGCCGTGGGGGCGGGTATCTCTCCCCAAAAAATTTGCCTCGACGGCGGAATAGGCTTCGCCAAGAGCAGACAGGGCAACCTCGATTTGCTGAACGGCTACGCCCGCCTGAAGGAGCTCGGCTATCCGCTGCTGTTGGGGTGCAGCCGCAAGTCGCTGTTCGGCGGCAGGGTGGAGGACAGGCTGCCCCAAACGCTCGCCGCTACCCGCGCCGCTGCAAGGGACGGCATACTCTTTGTGCGCGTGCACGACGTAAAAGCCAACGTTGAGGAGATAAAAAAGGTATATGAAAATTGATATTACCGCGCTCGAAGTTATAACCACCCACGGTGTCCACGCCGACGAGAAGGTCAACCCGCAGCCCTTCATCTTCGACATCTCCCTCGACTGCGACAGCGAGGAGGGAGCCGTCTGCGACGACATAGGAAAAACGGTCAACTACTCGCAGGTCTGCGCCCTCGTCATTGGCGTGGCAACTTCAAAAACTTACAATCTCATCGAAAGTCTCGCACGCGAGTGCGCCTTTGCTATTTTGGAAAAGTTTGACCGCGTAAATGCCGTCAATGTCAGGGTCAGCAAGCCGCAGGCGCCCATAAAGGCCAAGTTCGGCAACGTCTCCGTAAGTTACTTTGCCGAGCGCAACACCGTCTATCTCTCCCTCGGCTCAAGCCAAGGCGACAGGGAAAAAATTTTAAAGGCGGCAATCTCGCAGCTCGACGCCCTCCGCGGTGTAAAGGTGGAGCGCACTTCGTCGTTCATAAAGTCGGCGCCCGTCGGCGGCGTCGCCAAGAACGAATTTGTCAACTGCGCCGCGCAGTTGGGCTGCATACTTTCGCCCCGCGCCCTGCTCGATAAAATTCATACCATCGAAGCCCGCCTCGGGCGCGTCCGCACAATCCGTTGGGCGGACAGACCCATAGATATCGACATCATCTTTTTCGGCGACAAAGTAATTGCGGAGGAGGGGCTCGCCGTGCCCCATCCGCACTACCGCGGGCGCTCTTTTGTGGTTGAACCCTTAAAGGAACTGTGCCCCGAAAAGGTCTGTCCCCTCACCCACACCGCCGTCAAGGACATGTGAATTTATGCCCGCAGTTGCTTAATTTACGTTTGCAGTTAACAGGCGTAAAAATTTTTTTGTGCAAATTGCACAAACTTTTTTAAAATATCTATACAAAGTGGCTTGCTTGTGCTATAATTCAACATAGTGGATAAATTGTACATTTAACGCGTTTTTTGCCTTTCATGGCGCGCTCAATGTCAGTTAAGCCGTGCGGTAAGTGACTTGCGCGGCATAGAAGTATACTATGGACAATTGTCAAGGAAGTGTTTAATTTGGAAAAAATCGGCATTATAGATCTCGGTTCAAATTCCGCGCGCTTGGTTATCGTCAACCTGTTCGCCGAAGGATATTTCATGGTCATGGACGAGCTTAAGGAAAGCGTCCGTCTCGGACAGGATATGGAGCGCGACGGCTTTTTAAAGCCACAGCGCGTTGCGGAGACAATCAAAACTTTAAGAATGTTCAAAAAGCTGTGCGACGCCAGCGGCGTAACGCGGATAATCGCCGTCGCCACAGAGGCCGTCCGCCGTGCAAAAAATCAGCGTTCCTTCCTCGACGAAATTCAGGCGAGCTGCGGCATCAAAATCCGCGTTCTCTCCGCCGAAGAGGAGGCAACTTACGTCTACCGCGGAGTCATAAACTCCATGGATATCCCCAAGGGCATAATACTTGAAATCGGCGGCGGGGCTACCAAAATAGTCTACTACAACCGCAGGAACATGCTCAACTATGCAACCCTGCCCTTCGGCGCCGTCACTTTGACCGACCTGTTTGCCCACGACGGCTTAAAGCCCGAAGAACAGGCGGCAAAGATGGAGGAGTTTTTCACCGAACAGCTCAAGGGTCTCGATTGGTTGACGCAGCTCGACCCCGACGTGCAGATGATAGGCGTGGGCGGCTCGTTCAGGAACGTATTCAAAATCAGCAAAATAGTGCACAAGTACCCCCTCGATACGGTGCACAATTTCAACATGCTCACAGAGGACTTCATGCCCCTCTACGACATGATAAAGGTTTTGGACCTCGACAAGAAAAAGAAGATAAAGGGTCTCTCGGCCGAGCGTGCGGACATTCTTCCCGCGGCGCTCGCCATAATCAAATCTTTCATCACCTATCTCAATCTTTCGTCCTTCACAATCTCGGGCTCGGGCCTTCGCGAGGGCATCATGTTCAATCAGGCTCTGCCCGGCACGGTCGAAAAGCCCATCTCGGACGTGATGAACTACTCGCTCACCACCCTCGTAAAGTACTACGATTGCGACGAAAAGCACGTCGAGCATGTAGTAAATCTCTCAATTCAGCTCTTCAAACAGCTCAGGGTGCTGCATAAATTCCCTAGGCAGTATTTAAAGGTCTTAAAGGTCGCCGCCATGCTGCACGACTGCGGCATGCGCATAAAGTACTACAACCATCAGCGCCACAGCTGCTACATGATTTTAAACTCCACCCTCTACGGCGTCAGCCACAGGGAAATTGTGCTCGCCGCGTTCACCGCGTGCTGCCATAAAAAGGAGGACATCAACCCCTACGATTGGAACCGCTACCGCGACATTCTGCACGAGGACGACATTGAAATAGTCAAGCGCCTCGGCGTAATGCTGCGCATTGCCGAAAGTTTGGACAGGTCCAATTCGGGCACCATCAAGGGCATCAACTGCGATATCCTCGGCGATTCTGTCATCATGAAGACGGAAGTGGAGGGCGATGCCAGCCTTGAAATCCGCGACGCCATGGCGGCCGGTACGGAATTTAAAAAGGCATTCCGCAAAAATTTGGAAATTCTTTAATTAAATGCCGCCCTTTGGCGGCATTTTTCAGGTAACGCCCGCAAAATTTGGGGCATTTTAATAACTTTTGTGCTATAATGTCTATGAGCTCACGCATAATACTCGCCAGCGGCTCCCCGCGCAGGAGGGAACTTTTAAAGCAGATAATCCCGCAGTTCGACGTCATTCCCGCACAGGGAGCGGAGAGGGTAAATCTTTCGCTCTTTCCCGAAAAAATCGCCTGTGGCCTTGCTGAAAATAAGTGCGACGAAGTTTTTTCCTCCCATCCGGACGCCACCGTCATCGGCTGCGACACGATAGTCGTTTTCGAGGGCGAAGTCCTCGGCAAGCCCAAAGACAGGGAGGATGCGGCCGCCACATTAAAGAGGCTGTCGGGCAAGACCCACTATGTAATAACAGGCGTCTGCGTGCGCCGCGGCGACAAAAAGTTAGTTGATTTCGATAAAACGGAGGTGCGCTTCAACGTCCTCTCCGATCAATTTATAAAAATTTACGTTGACGGCGGTTCGCCGCTCGATAAAGCCGGCAGTTACGGAATTCAGGACGAGGGTGTGGTAAAGGAGTACTTCGGCAGCTACACAAACGTCGTCGGCCTCCCCGTTACGCTGGTAAAAGACATGCTGGAGAAAATATGCCAATGATGAAACTTGCTATCGACATCGGATCTTTCACAACCAAAATTTACATGCCCGGCTGTGGCGTTGTGCTTGCAGAGGCAACCTGCGTCGCCGTAGAAAAGAACGCAAAGGGGGTCTATTACAAGGCCCTCGGCGACAGGGCAAGGGCGCTCTCGGGCAAGGCGGCGCAGAATACACAGATAATCAACCCCGTCAATGAGGGCGACATTGTCCACCCCGGCATGCTCGCCGACCTTTTGACATACTTTCTTGAAAAGATAGAGGTCACCCGCCACAAGGCAAGGCGGTGCGAGGTGCTGTTCATCCTTCCCTGCGGCGCCAAGGAAGAGCTCAGGCAAAAGTATCTCGACCTCGCCTCCGAGTGCGGAATAGGCAAGGTGTCCTTCACGCAGTCGCCCTTTGCCGCCATTCTCGGCCACAACGTCACCCTTTCGGAAACCGCGCCCGTGTTCTGCCTCGATATCGGCTACGGCATATCAAATATCGCCGCGCTCTCTCTCGACGGCATAATCGCCGGCATCTCCGTCAACCTCGGCGGCGGCAATATCGACGTGGAAATCCGCGATTTCATGGCCGAAAATTTCCGTCTCAAGATAGGCACGCTGACGGCCGAGCGCATCAAAAACGTCGTCGGCAGCCTGCTCCCCGACGACAATAAAATGCTCGTCGTCGACGGCAGGGATATCGACAGCGGCGCCCCCGCATCTGTCACCGTCACCTCTTCGGACATAGTCGACATAATCGCCGTCTATGTCGATAAAATTCTCGAATACGCCTCGCTCGTAATGTCAAGGCTGCCGGGCGATGTGGCCTCGTCCGTCATGCACAGCGGCATTTATCTTTCGGGCGGGCTCGCCAAAATGGACGGCCTTGCAGACTACGTTTCGGCTAGGATGGGCATACCCGTCAACCAAAGCGAAGCGCCTTCGCTCTGCACCGTAATCGGCGGCGGCATGATAATTTCAAGCGACTATCTGCACGCTGCTCTCGCCGTAATGGCATAACTCAAGTTCATTTTTTCCTCTTTATAACGGTCGGCGGACTTTTTCAAAAGTCCGCCGACCGTTGCAAATTATTAGCGCCGCGCTTTACAAGCGCGGCGCATTTAAAGTTCATAGTTGTGTCAAACGGCCGAATAATATACAGCATGTAATTTCGACCGCAGGCGGGTGTTGCCTTACTCTGTCATCTTGAGCGAAGGGCGCAAGCCCGTAGTCGAAAGATCTTGTTGAGATAAAATCATGCATGTTAATGCTGCATA
>CALVPX010000032.1 GCA_944354265.1 uncultured Clostridia bacterium
AAGCGACGTTGTCTCTTTTTTTATAGGTGTTGCACTTCAAATTATAATCTGTCCAGCTCCCTTTACACAAGGGAGCCAATAATTTGTAAAATCTGCGTGAACGCAGTCCTGACTTCGTTGGGGAGATTTCTCCACTTCGCATACTTCGTATGCTTCGGTCGAAATGACAGAAAAAAAGGGTGCGGCGCCCGAAATGACGGTGAGTTATATAATTTTTAAAGTTTTGGGGGTGCAAAAGTTTTTACTTTTTGATATTTGTATGTTATAATAGCGAATATGAAAAAAATCGCTAAAATACTTGCGCTGACTGTATGCGCGGCGGGAGCACTTTCGCTTTCGGCGTGCAGCGGCTGCGCCGGCACAGTAACATATAAGACGGACACCTCGCCCAATTGGCAGATAAGGGTGGGCAACACGGACGAGCTCAACGAGCAATCGTACTTTATGAGCCACAAGGAGGTTGCCACCTACTCTATAAGCCTGAGCGGATCAAACAACTCCGTCTATTCGGTTGAATACTCGGACGAGGGCAGCTACACCACCACCTTTTATGCCATGGAGTATGATTGGAGTTCGCAGGACATACCCGAGGAACTGCGCGTTGAGGACACGACCGACTATATTTACGTCTACGAGACGGTTTTGCATCAGCCGGGCGCCTATGTTATGGGGAGCGAACGCCATGAATTCACCAACGAGGTGACGACGGTAAGCTACTTCCGCTCGGCGGGGAACAACCTTTTGCCCGTATACTCCTCACAGGATATAAAGAGCACGGCGCCCAATTCGCTTTCGCCCTCGACGATATACGGCTGCTATATAGAGATGGACCGCGCATATGAAACATACTACAGCCGCGACGGGCTGACGGCGGTGACCGAGGTCACCCGCGGCGACGGCGACATGGAGACGGGCACTTCCTCCGCAGGGGTGGGCACCGAATATTCGCTGTTCGATTCGAGCTCGATAGCCGTGGCGCTGAGGAGCATGTCGCAGACGGGCACGCAGGTTTTTGACATTTATGTGCCCGTGAACGGAGCTTCGGCGAGGTTCCAAGCGGCGTGGGGAAGTTCTGCCGTTGTGGACAGGAACAACCAAGATTACGCGCCCATAGTTGCCGCCATGGACGGTGCGGCGGACGCAGGTTACATTTTGCCCGGCGAAAACGACGAGGGCACGGTGGAATATTCGCTGACGCCCGTGACGCTCAGCCTTGTTTCGGACATGACGGGGCCGACGACGACCTATTACTACGCGAGCGTGACCAACCCCGACCTGAACACGACGCGCAGCGTGCTTATGAGCATGGAGGAAGTTGTTTCCTTCAACCTCGGCACCATTATTTACGACCTGACCTCGCTTGAATGCGTGGAGATATAATTTTGTATTCAAAAAGGCGACCCCAAGTAGGGTCGCCTTTTTTTGTGCGGTACTATAAAATTTTTCAATCAAAGGGCGTTGTACTGCTCGTCGGTGACGGGCTCGCACCACACGCTTTTGCCGCCCTTGGCGGGCACTTCCACCGCGAGGTGCTGAAACCAACTGTCCTTTTTGGCGCCGTGCCAATGCTTTACGCCTGCGGGAATGTTGACCACGTCGCCGGGCTTTAGGCTTTGGGCAGGCTTGCCCCACTCCTGATACCAACCTTCGCCCGCGGTGACGATGAGTATCTGTCCGCCGCCCTCTTCAGCCTCGTGAATATGCCAATTGTTGCGGCAGGCGGGCTCGAAGGTGACGTTTGCTATGAACACCTGCTCCTTTGAGAGGGGACAGAGGTAGCTTTGGCCGATGAAATACTGCGCATAGGCGTCGTTGGGGGCACCGATGGGAAACTGTGACAATTCTTGCATTGTTTTACTCCTTTTATTTTAAGACTTGCTTGCGGCCTGTTCTACACAGCGCAGGGCGTTGAGCGAACGGGGATAACCGATATAGGGCAGGCACTGCGACACTACGCTTATTAAAAAGCGCTTGTCGTTGCCGATGCGCATGTTTGCAGCGGCGTGTGAGGTGAGCTGCGGTTCGCAGCCGCCCTGAGCGGCGAGATAGCAGAAGGTTATCATCTCGCGGTCGTTGTCAGAGAGCCCTCTGCGGGTGTAGTAGTCGCCGAAGCAGTTGCCCGAAAGCCAACGGTTTATATGCCCCGCTTCGCCGCCCTTCTTTGAAAAGCCGCGCATGCCCTCGCCGAAGATGCGCACCTGAGTATCTTCGCCCGTCTGCACTCTGTCGGCATACTCAACGGTGGCCTGTCCCTCGAGGGGAAGGGAAATGCCCGCCTCCTTAAAGACGGCGTTAGCAATATCGATAAAGGGCAGAACGCGGCCGATGCCGAGGTAGGCGACGGCCTGATAGATGACCTCCTTTATCTCCACGGCGGTGACGCCGAAGTTTAAAGCGGCCGTGACCTCGTGCGCGAATGCCTCCCTGCCCTGACAGCCCAAGAGGGTTGCAAGTATTGCAAGGTGGCGGGTGCGGTCGCTTAAGGGGTGTTCGTTTACCACTTCGTCGCAGGCGAAGTTGCAGATTATGTCGTATAATTCAGGGTCGGTGGCCTGCAGATCGTTCGGCAGCCCCGCCCTTTTGATGTAATTTTTTGCGTTGTCGGTCAGCATAATTTACCCTTTGTTAAAGTTTGGAAGTGGTGAACGCGTCGCCCACGGCTTCGCCGATGACGAGGTACTTGCCGTTTGCGGCGTCGAAGGTGATGGGGCGCAGGAGCGCGGGGTCAATTTTTCCGTCGGTGAGTATGCTTTCGTCGGCGGAGACGTTGACGATTTCGCCGATTATGAGGCCGTCCTCGTCCACCTTGTCGAGCTTGCACTCAAGGGCGAGCTTTAAACTGTCGATTACGGGCGCGTCGACAAACTGCGACTTGGAGAGCTTCCAACCCGTTGCGGCGAGCTTGTCGGGCACCTTGTTGGCGGAGACCATGCCGACATAGTCGCACGCGGCCACATTATCGGCGTCGGCAACGTTGATGACAAAGGCCTTGCGCTTTAAAATGTTTTGGGTGGTCTTGTGACCCTCTGAAAGGCAGAGCATAATTTTGTTGTAGTCGCAGATGCCGCCCCAAGCGGCGTTCATTGCGTCGGGAGTGCCGTCCTCGCCGTAAGTGGAGATGATGAGCACGGGCTGCGGATAAAGGTATGTTTTTGCTCCGAAATTTTTTCTCATAACTGTCCTCCGAAAATTTTTTTGCCGGCGCGCGCGGCGCCAAAGGCGCCGCGCGCGCCCGTTTTTTTCTATTATAATATCGGCCGGACAAAGTTGCAATATTTATTTTACATAAAATTTAATAAGTTTTTCTAATAAACACAAAATATTGTGTTCGGGCTATTGACAGAGCTGAATATATATGTTATAATATGAGTACAAAAGAAAAGGAAAATTTTTCCTTATCTTCCAATAATTTCTGCCTATTCCTACACTTTTTTATTACTCCTTATTTGATATTTATGATATATCCCGTCCGGCGGATGCGACCCGCCGGACGGGATATTGCCGTTTTTGGGTATTTTTACAGTCGGAATATTTTTGTACATGAGGGGCGGCGCGCAAATTTTTGCGCGCCGCCCTTAAGGGGAGAAATGTAAGAACAGTCGGCCGCGCCGTCTGCAATTGTGCCTGAGGCGGCCGGCCATATTCAATAACTTTCAAACTGAGATTTATAGAGCTTGTAGTACATGCCCTTGGCCGCAAGCAACTGAGAGTGGGTGCCCTGCTCCACCACGTCGCCGCCGTCCATAACGAGAATTTTATCGGCGCCGCGTATGGTGGACAGCCTGTGCGCGATGACAAAGCATGTTCTGCCCTCCATAAGCTTGGTCATGGCCTGCTGGATTATGTGCTCGGTGCGGGTGTCGACATTGGAGGTGGCCTCGTCCAAAATGAGCATGGGACTGTCCAAAAGCATGGCGCGGGCGATGGTGAGAAGCTGCTTCTGCCCCTTGGAGATATTGACGGCGTTGTCGGCAAGGTATGTGTCGTAGCCCTGCGGCAGGCGGGTGATGAAGGAGTGTATCTTTGCCGCCTTGCACACTCGCTCCACCTCCTCCCGCGTGGCGTTCTCCTTGCCGTAGGCTATGTTTTCGAACACGGTGCCCGCAAACAGCCATGTGTCCTGCAGCACCATGGTGAAGCAGCTGCGCAGGCCCGAGCGGGTGTACCGCGATATGTCCGTTCCGTCTATCTTTATCGTGCCCGAATCGGGGTCGTAGAAGCGCATGAGAAGGTTGATAATCGTCGTCTTGCCCGCGCCCGTGCGGCCGACGATGGCGATGAGCTGCCCCTTCTTTGCCGAGAGGGAGAAGTCGTGAATGACCTCCCTGCCCTTTATGTAGCTGAAGGCGAGGTGCTCGATATCGACGTCGCCGCGGATATTGGCGGGCACTATGGCGCCCTCGTGGTCGGCGGCTTCGGGCACCTCCTCAAGCACGCGGAACACGCGTTCGGCGGCGGCTATTGCCGACTGAAACTCGCCGAAGACGTTGGCAATTTCGTTTATGGGACCCGAGAACTTGCGCGAATAGAGCACGAAGGAGGCTATCTGCCCCACCCTCGTTATGCCTGCGAAGGAGTACATGTACATGAGCGCGCCAAACACCGAGATGAGCGTTAAGGCAAGGTTGTTCATGAAGTTGTTGGTGGGACCCGTCATGGTGGAGAGGTACTCCGCCTTGGCGTAGGCGTCGACCGCCTCGCTGTTTTTGACCTCGAATTTATCTATTATTACCTCCTCGCAGCCGTAGGCCTTGGTGGTCTTTTGGCCGGCGATCATCTCCTCGACAAAGCCGTTGAGCTCGCCAAGCTTTGCGCTGCGCCTGCGGAAGAGGGGCTGCACCCTCTTGGCTATAAAGCGGGTGATGAGCACCGAAATGGGGATTGTGACGACAAAGACAAGCACGAGTATGGGCGAGATTGTAAGCATCATGATAAACGAGCCGACAATCATGACCACGCTGTTTATGACGAGCACGACGTCGTTGGCGAGCGATTCGCCAACCGTGTCGATATCGTAGGACAGGACGGAGATTATGTCGCCCGCCTGACGGCTGTCGAAGTAGCTTACGGGCAGGGATATGAGGCGGGCAAAGGTGTCCTCGCGCATCTTGCAGCCCACCTTGCGCGCCACATATGCCATGCCTATTGTGGACATGTAGCTGAGCACGCCCGACAGAATATATATGCCCGCGAGCAGGGCGCAGTAGAAGTAAATTTTGTTCATGTCGGTGGAGCCGTCGAGCTTTATCAAATCGATTGCGTCGCCGCTTATGCGCGGGCCGATGAGCGACAGCACCACCGAGGCGATGTTGGCCAAAAACAGCAGTATGAACAGGGGCAGCCACGGCTTTAAATACCTTAAGAGGTTGACGATTACAAACTTTGTGTCCACCTTTCTCCTGCCGAGGTTGCGAGTATCAGATAAGTGCATGCGAGGTTCTTTCATGGGATAGTTTACCTGTTGAAATATAGTTACGATAGGATATGTGAAATACGCGGCCGTTCCGCGTATGAAATGAAAACGTTTATCAACGTTTTCGTGAAATGCGCCAACAGCCCGATAGCTCATTACGGCTATACCAATGGCGCGTGAAATGCAACATAAATGTTGCGTTGTGGTAGACGATTATTATTTTTAAAAATTTTCGCCACAACTTGTCTTTTTCTTTGCGGTAAATTATTTTAAAGTCAAACCCTTCCGCCGTGCTAAAGCACGCCACCTCCCCTTAACTAAGTGGAGGCTACAATATGGTTTTGCGCCAACGGCGCATTAATATTTAAGTATAAATAAATTCACGGCGCAAGTGAAGTCGCGCCTTCACGCAGCGCAACCCAATTTGCGCATACCTGCGCCTCAGCAGGTGAATGTGGCGCAATTTTATAATTGTAGGGCTCTTAAGATTGCGCCACAGAGGGCAGCGCCCTCAAATAACGGCGAGTTGGTGCATATCCTCTTATGCACAACGAGCGTTAATCGTTTTCTATATATCCTCACCCATCTGAGCACGGTAGATGAGCTGATATTCTTCGCAGTCGCGCATGAGCTGTTCGTGCGTGCCGAGGCCTATCTGCCTGCCGTCGTCGAGGACGGCAATTATGTCGGCAGACTTGACCGAGCTGACGCGCTGTGCGATTATTATCTTTGTGGTATCGGGATAGTTGATGGCGAGGTCGCGCCGCAGGGCGGCGTCCGTTTCGTAATCGAGCGCGGACGAGGCGTCGTCTAAAATGAGAATGCGCGGATTGCCTGCAAGGGCGCGGGCGACGGTCAGGCGCTGTTTTTGCCCGCCCGAGAGGTTTGCCGCCTTTTGGGCGAGCTCGTATTGCATGCCGCCCTCGAGCCCCGATATAAACTCGCGCGCCTGTGCGCTGTCGACGGCGCAGGCAATGTCCTCTTCCGGCAGTTTGCGGCCGTAATCTATGTTTTCATGAATGGAGCCGGCCATTAAAAAGTCGTTCTGAAAGGCTATGCCGAAGCGGGCGCGTAGCTCTTCAGGCGGAAGGGAGCGTACGTCCTGCCCGTCGACGTATATTGCGCCTTCGTTGACGTCGTAAAAGCGCATGAGAAGGTTTATCACCGTGCTCTTGCCCGAGCCCGTGGCGCCTATTATGCCGAGGGTACCGCCCCGTTTGAGGGCGAAATTTATGTCTGAAAGGTTATTTTCCACCCCGTTGTAGGAAAAGCTGACGTTTTTGAACTGCACGGCGTAAGCTTTATCCCCTTGGGGATATTGCCCGACGGGTTGGCTGTGGTCGAGCTCTATTACCCCCTCTATTCGGTCGGCCGAGGCGACGCCCTGAGAGATGACGACAAAAATTTTCGAGAGCCCGAGCATGCCGTTTAAAATCATGGTGAAGTATGTCAGTACGGCGAGTACGCTGCCTGCGCCGTCGGACATGAGCGCGCCGACAATTATTACGACGACCAACCCGAGGTTTAAAATGAGCGTGGCGAGGGGGTTGGTGAGCGACATGACCTTTTTTGCCGAATAATCGGTTTCCCCCAAGCGGTCGGAGATGCCGCGGAACTTGCGCTTTTCGTGCTCGCCCTTGGAGAGAGCCTTAATTATGCGCACGCCCGAGATGTTCTCCTGCATGGCGCGCACCATGTCGTCGCTGTTGGCCTGCTTTTTGGCGTAGTAGGGAATGGATTTTTTGGTTATTATGACCACCGACACGATGACAAAGGGCACGCAGGCGAGCAGCACTAAGGCGAGGTATACGTCGACAATGAAGGTCATAAGTATGCCGCCTATCAGCAGTATGGGTGCGCGCACGCCGAGGCGGAGGGTGCGGGCGACCATCTGATTGACGTAATAGCTGTCCGACGTCAGACGGGAGACGAGGGACGGGACGGTAACCTCGTCCACCTGCCTGCTGCGCAGGTAGGAAATCTTTTTAAACAGGTCGTACCGCAAATCGTGCGTCATCTTTGCGGCGGCGACGACGGACAGGCGGTTGGCCCATATGTTGCCGAACATGGCCACGAGCGAGCACGCAAGCATGGCAAGCCCAAGCCATAATACCATGGCAATGTCCTTTAAAGGCACTATGTCGTCGATTATATAGTCCAAAAGCAGGGGCAGGAACAGTTCGGCTATCGAGCCCACGAACTTTATAACTATCGCCCATGCGGCCGTGCCGCCGTAGGGTTTTATGTAGCTGAGAGTTTTTGTCACTTGCGTTCCTCCCCGTAGCGGCGGGCGTTTTCGACAAGCTTTTCAAGGGTGGCGGCGAGCCGCTCCTCCTCCCCCTCCTCCAATCCGCGGCAGATTATGCTCCGCCACTCGTCGTTGGCGGCGCGGATGACGGGCATTAAATCCCTTGCCCTCTGCGTGGGGTACACCTTGTAGACCCTCTTGTCCTCTGCCGACTGCTCGCGGCGGACAAAGCCCGCCTCCTCAAGCGCGGACATCTGCCGCGCCACGTTGGACTTGTTGACAAAGAGCGACTTTGCAAGTTCGTCCTGCGAGACGCCCTCCCTGTTGCAGACGGCGAACAGGTACTTTACCTGATAGCCCGTGAGGCCGTAACACTTTAATTTTTCGTCGCGGAAGAGCGTTGTTCCGCGGGAGATTGCGTTTAAGTTCTTTAAAAAGCTCGGCATTTTGCCCCACTCCTTAAAATTAGTTGCGATTGCAACTATTATTATACATGCGCGATTGCATTTTGTCAATTCAAAAACAAAAAATCAGTTGCGGTTGCAACTGATTTTTTTAATGAAATTGCGAAGCCTGCGCAGCACATTTACAGCCTGACCGTGAATACCGTGCCCTTACCCAAGGTGCTGCTGACGGAAATTTCACCACCGACGAGCGAGCACACCCTCTTGCATATTGCCAAGCCGAGGCCGTTGCCCGAGCCCGACTGCACCTGATAGTATTTATCGAAAATTTTGGGCAGCGCCTCTTCGGGTATGCCTATACCCGTGTCGGCGACCGTCACCACGGCTCGGCTGCCCTGCACGGACAGCTTTATGGTTATGGTGCCGCCTTCGGGCGTGAACTTTATGGCGTTGGAGATGAGGTTGAGCCACACCTGCTTTAACAGATTTTCGTCGCCCGTGTACTTTATGGGGGAGAGGTCGGTTTGGATGTTGAGCCCCTTCTTCTCCCATCCGCCCTGAAGAAGGATAATGCAGTCCTTTATCTGCACGTCGAGGCGGTAAGTCTTGCTTTCGCCTATGAACTGCTGACTTTCGAGCTTGGAGAGGGCGAGCACCGTCTCCGAAAGGGTGGACAGCCTTGCCGACTCGTCGGCGATTATCCTGACTATCTTTTGGCTGTCCTCGGCGGAGAGGTTGCCCTCCAAAAGGAGATTGGCGAAGCCGTTTATGGAGGCGATGGGCGTCTTGAACTCGTGCGAAAAGTCGTGGACGAAGTCCTCGCGCAGGGCTTTGACGCTCTTAAGTTCCTCCGTCATCTTGTTGAAATTTTCGTATACGGCGTTGAAGCCGTCGAGGTGCTTGTAATAAATTTTGGCGTCGTAGTCGCCCGCCGCGACCTTGTTGAGCCCCTCAATGAGCCTCTTGGAAGTCTGAAGAGAGCGGTGGTTGAGGTAGATGACCACGCACATGACTATCGCCGCGATGGCGGGAATGATGTACATGGTGATGAGCAGGCCGTCGTCGGCGATGTGGTTTATGCTGTTGAAGTACTGAAAGACTATGACTATTATTTCGCCGATGATGAGCGCGAGGATAAAGCTGATGGCGGCGATGATAATTGCATAGGAATTTATGGTGCGCTTGCCATTAGTCTTTTTTAATTGCTTCATTTTTTAATCACCGCCTTGTAGCCCACGCCGCGTATGGTGACTATTTCGAACTCGGGGAAATTTTCGAACTTGTTCCTCAGCCTGTTTATGTGGGTGCGGACGGTGAACTCGTCGCTCTCCGAGGAGTACCCCCACACGCTGTCCAAAATGTTCTCCTTGGTGAAAATTTTGCCGGGATAGGACAGCAAAAGGTATAAAAGCTGAAATTCCTTGGTGGGCAGCTCGTACACGTCGCTGCCGCGGGTGACGGTGAAGGACTGCTTGTCGACGGTCACTTCGCCGATTGTAATTTTGCCCTCGTTGGCTATTTTGCTGCGCCGAAGGAGGGCGTCTATGCGCCAACACAGCTCTTCAAAGTTGACGGGCTTGGTCATGTAGTCGTCGGTGCCGACGGCAAAGCCCTTGCCCTTGTCCACAATGGTGTCCTTGGCCGTGAGGATTATGACGGGGGTGCTGTGACCCATGGAGCGTATTGTCTCCACAAGGGCGTAGCCGTCCATGCCGGGCATCATGAGGTCGGTGACTATGAGGTCTATCCCCCCCTCCTCATAGCGGGCGAGGGCAGACTTGCCGCCGCATTCGGCCACTATGTCGTACTTGCCCTTGAGGCGCATTGTCATGAGCGTTCTTAAATTAGCGTCGTCTTCAACGATCAATATTCTTGCCATAATAACCTGCAGTTAAAAAAATTCGGGGCGCGTTCGGCGCGCTTTCCGTGGAAAATTATACTATATTCTTAACAAAAAATCAACATTTAGTTTATAATGAATTTACTTTAATGATTTACCATAGCAGCTGTAAAAGGGTTAAAGTTATGGTAATAGCAATAGTTAACGATTTAATCGACAACAAAACCAACGGCTCTGTAATAACGGCGATACGCTTTGCGGAGGGTCTTAAGGCGCGCGGGCACGAAGTGAGAATGGTGGCCATAGGCGCCGACGGACCCAACGACTACAACGCCAAGGAGAGGTATGTGCCGCTCGTGACCGAAGTTTCGGCGAAAAATCAGGTCAAGTTCGGCAAGTTCGACAGAGAGGGCATAAAAAAGGTGTTCGAGGGAGTGGACCTCGTGCACTTCATCTTCCCATTCAAGTTTGAAAAGCAGTGCAAGATGCTCGCCGACGAGATGGGCATACCCACCACCGCCGCCTTCCACGTTCAGCCCGAAAACATATCGTACAACGCGCACTTAAATTGGTTCAGGCCCTTCAATTCCATAATTTACGCTTACTTCAGGGAGAGATATTACAGATATTTCAACCGCATACACTGCCCTTCGGCATTCATCGCCGGGCAGCTTGCCGAACACGGATACAAGCAGGAGCTGTACGTCATCTCCAACGGGTACGACCCCGCCTTTGTTCCCGCGGCGACGGGGCACCGCAACGAAAAATTTGAAATTGTGATGACGGGCAGGCTTGCGCCCGAAAAGAACCAACAGGTCATAATAAAGGCGATAGCGCAGTCCAAGTACAAGGACAACATACACCTCACCCTTTTGGGCAACGGCCCCAAGAAAAAGGCGCTTGAAAAGCTTGCAAAAAAGCTGAATGTGGATATAACTTTCAACTTCCTCAAAAAGGAAGATCTGATTGCAAAGCTGCAGTCGAGCGATCTGTATGTGCACGCCGCCACGGTTGAAATTGAAGCCATTGCCGCTTTGGAGGCGATCGCCTGCGGGCTCGTTCCCGTAATTGCCGACAGCAAGAAGTCCGCCACCCCTCAGTTTGCGCTCGACGAACGTTCGCTGTTCGAGGACAACAACGAATATTCGCTCGCCCGTAAGATAGACTATTGGTACGAGCGCGACGAAGAGCGCCTGCGCATGGGCAAGGTGTATGCCGAATCGGCAAAGAAGTACAGCCTTGAAAAGTCGCTTGAAAAGGCCGAGAGAATGTTCATAGACGAGATCATGGACAAAAACGAGGGCGATTTAAAAAAAATCGCCTTGGTGCCCGCGGCACAGAATAACTGACAAAGAGTGAAAAAAGTTAAGTAAAACGTAAAACGCGGCGCGGTTGCCTTGCAACCGCGCCGCGTTTTTAATACATTGTAAAAGTTTGTATGCGCACCCGCGCTCGTTTTACAGTCCCATATTGCGGTCGACGAGGATGACGTAGGTGTTTTGGAGGCCCTTTGAAGGGCGCTCGAAAAAGGCCGTCACCGAGCAGATGCGGTCGGGCGAGGTACAGTCGTCGCATTTGCCGAATTCGGCGCAGGGGGTGTGCACACCAAGCCTCTTTGCGTTTGCGCCGGCACACTCTGCAGAGCGTATGCGCATGAAGGCTTCGCGCTCGTCGGCGACAATTTTGTTCTTGCCTATTATGAGAATGGCGTTCTTAGGCCCGAAGGTGAGCGCCGAAATGCGGTTGCCCGAGCCGTCGGTCAGGGCGATTACCCCTTCGCGGGTGATGGCATTTGCCGAGCAGACGTAATAATCCGCCCCTGCAGCGCTGCGCTTAGCGTCGGCGCCGTCCGTCCAATGCCAATAGACGGCGTTGCCCTTATTTTTGAGCTCGTCGTACAGCCCTATTTCCCTGACGGTCAGCGAGCCGCCTATGCCGACTGAGCCCGTTCCGATGATGTTAAGCGCGGCGCGAAGCGCCTCCTGTCCGTCGGAGACGACGCAGCTTTTAAAACCGCGGCGCGCAAGGTGTTCATTCAGGTATTCAAGATTTTCCATATATCTATTCTATCACCTCTTTTGCGCTTCGTCAAGGCATAAAATAAAAAACAGCCGAGCTCGCCGGCGGCAGCAAGCGGGGCGACTATGTTGCAGCAAAAGCTGTCGACAAAGGAAAAGTCCGCACCGAGCGCAAAGGGCAGGCACAGCGCAAACAGCGCGGCGCAGAGGCCAAACGCCGAGGTTCGGCGGGACACGGGCGCGCACGACGCCCAAACATAGGCGGGGCGGGCGAGCGACAGCGCCGACACAAAGGCTGTGAGAGTGAGCGACAGATAGAACGCCGTGCCGAAAGCCCCGCACATATAGCCGTTTGAAAAGGCGTGGGCGAGCGCGGCGGGATAGAGAGTGAGCGCGTTTGAAAGGGCGCTATGCGACAGCGCCGTCAGGTTTCCGCTGCCCGCAGCGAGGCTTAAGGTTGCCACGGCGCATAAGAGGCAACCGAAAAAGTTAGCTGCGATTATTGCGGCCGAGGCGCGCGCAGGTGAGAGCGTTTGGGGCATATCTGCCGCAAAGGAGGGCATCACCCCCGCCGCGAGCGAGAGCGACAGCAGCGCCTGCCCCAATGCCGACAGCCAAACCCCGGGCGAGCACAGTGTGGCGCCGCCTACGGCGAGCACACTGCCGAGGGCGGCGGGACAATCAGGATAGGTGAGCCCGCGGACGGCGAGGACGGCGAACAGCGCCGCCTGAAAGATTACGGCGGCGCGGGCGAGGGCGGCGCGCACGCCCGCCCTGCGCGTGAGAAAGAACGCGAGGGCAATAAAGACGAGCGCGGCAATAAAAGGCGATAACTGCGGCATATCTGCGGGGTAACCGTAATTTACGTTGGCATAAAAGGTGCAGGCGCGCACCGAGAGCACGCAGATTATGACGGCATAACACATACACATCGCCGCCGAATTTATTGCAGACAGTCCCCCCACCGCTCCGCCGCACGGACATATGGCTTTGAGCGGAAACGCCGACTTTACCCGCCTGCCGAGGGACAGTTCGGCGCAGAGCAGCGGAAATGCGGCGAACACGCACACCGCCGCATATGCGACGACAAATGCCCCGCCGTATTCGAGGCACAGCGCAGGGAAGCGCAGCACTCCCCCCAATCCGAACGCCGCGCCCACGGCGGTATATAAAAAATTTCCTGACTGCTTATTCACATTTTATTATACTGCGCGGCACGCATTAAAATGACGCGACGTGTCACCGCTGCCGCACTCCGCGAACTTGCCGTTTGACATTTTATAGCTCGGTGCGCGGACAGCAATAGTTCTTCGCTTGCGGCGTGTCGCCGCTGCCGTACTCCCCCTTGTCATTTCGACCAACGCGGAGAAATCTCGGAGCTGCCATTGTTGCGCTTATTGCGCAGATCTCTCGGCAAGCTCGAAATGACAATGGCAGCGACGGACAAGGGGAACATAAAATTACCACCACTTGCCTTTTCCTTTTGTCGGCGGGGTGATATAACTTCGTTCACGCAGATTTCTCCGCTACGGTGCGTTCCGCACCTTCGGTCGAAATGACAACGAGCAGACACCTCCTATCCTCTTGTCATCTTGAACGCAGCTAAAGATCTCTGAACATTGCGAAGGATAAAATGGGATGGAAGAGCAAAAAAGCCGCCCTGCCGCGTGCCGCGGCAGGGCGCTACATTAAAATGCGTTATTTTTTAAAGCGTTCTCTTTGTGGTGCTGAAGAAGAACAGGGCGACTGTACCGGGGCCTGTGTGCGAGCCGATTACCGTGCCGATGTTGTCTATTTCGACCTTGCCGTTGAGCTTGGGGAAGCCCTTTTCCACAAGGGAAGCGAGCTCCTTGGCGTCGTCCATTACGAGCGAATGGCTGATGTAGCACTTGCCGCTGTAATCGCCGCCGCCTTCGGCCTGCATGAACATCTGATCGTACATCTCCTTGATGGCCTTCTTTTTGCCCGTCACCTTCTTGCGGATGATAAGCTTGCCCTCGCTGTTGACGTCCATTACGGGGCAAATCTTTAAGAGGGTGCCGATTGTCGCCGCGGGGCCTGAAATTCTGCCGCCGCGCTTGAAGTGCTGCAGGTTTGTGGAGAAGAACCAATGCCTTAAGCGCAGTTTGTTCTCCTCGAGCCATGCGGCAAGCTCGTCTATGTCCATGCCGCCGTTCTTGAGTTCGACCGCCTTATCCACGAGCAGGCCGTAGCCCGACGACGCGGCGAGCGAGTCGACAATGATGAGTTTGCGGTTGGGGTAGTGCTTTTTGATCTCCTCCTGCGCGGTGAGAGCCGACTGATAGCCGCCCGAAAGGCCTGAGGAAAATTCGATGTGCAGCACGTCGTATCCCTCTGCGAGGATGGGCGACCAAAGCTCGATGAGTTCCTCGGGCGTGACCTGAGACGTGGTGGGAAGGGCGCCGGCGGCTATTGCACCGTAAAACTGTTCGGGCGTGGACGACACAAACAGATCGTCCTTGTGGTCCTTGCCGTCCAAAATGTAATGATATTTAGCGAATGCCACGCCGAGCGAGGCGAGATGTCCGGCCGTAAGGTCGCAGGTCGAACAGCATGTTATTTTATAATCTTTCATTTACAAAACCTCCCGAATGGCCCGCGCATTGCCTGCCGCGGGCGACAAATTAAATACAGTTAAATTTTAATTGTTGCACGTTGAGTTGTCAACACACTTGCGCACAAAGAAATTCTACAATTTAAACGCGCACTCTACCGCTAAAAAACCCCACTCTACTGTCGGTAGAGTGGGAAAATATGACATTTAAAGCATGGACGCGAGAATGGCAAGGTTGGCGGCCACGTCGATATTGATGACCTTTATTTCGTCGCCCGTGTTTATCTGAACGGGAGCGAAATTGAGGATGGCCTTTATGCCCGCCTTTATCAACAGTTCTGCCGTCTGCTGCGCAGCCGAGGCGGGAACGGCGATAATTGCGAGCGTTGCGCCGTATTTTTTGCAGCCTTCGTTGAGTTCATCTATGGGTAATACGGGCTTTCCTCCGATGGTGGTGCCTATCTTTGCGGGGTCGTTGTCGAACGCGCAGGCAAGCTCTATGCCGTAATGGGAAAAGCCGCCGTAGCACAGCAGGGCGCTGCCGAGGCCGCCCGCGCCGACGATGACGGCGCTCTTGCTGTCGTTGACGCACAAAAAATTTTCGAGGGCGGAGATGAGTTCGGCCCGCGGATAGCCCACCTTGGGCCTGCCTGCACAGCCGGTGTAGGCGAGGTCCTTCCTCACCAACACTTCGCCGAGGCCGAGCGCCTGAGCTATCGCGCCCGAAGAGATATAGTTGTATGTTCCGTCGTCGGGCAGAGTGCGCAGGTAATTGAGATAGACCGGCATCCTCTGCAGCGAAAATTCGGGTATTTCCCTGTTCATGTCATTCCTCCCCTCCGCTTTGCGCGGGCGATAACCATTATTTAAAGCCAAAGCGCAGCTGCGCCCATTGCCCCCGCGCTATTGCCAAGCGAAGCTGTGACAACGGTGACGGTTGCATAGTCGTTGCCGCCGAAAATTTCTTTGTCGAGTATGCTCTGCAGAGGCTTTGTAAGTCTTTCGCCCTGCGCGGCTACTCCGCCGCCGAGCATGATTACTTCGGGACGGAAGATATTTGCAAGGTTAATAAGGCCGCAGGCGAGGTACTTGATATACCAATCGACAACTTCCTTGGCCGAGCGGTCGCTGTCCATAAAGTCGAACGCCGTCTTGCCCGTGCAGTTTTGCGAGGTATACTTTGTCCACATTGCCGAGCCGGCGTCCTCTTCCATGGCATACTTTGTTCTGCGGGTGAGCGCGGCGGCCGATGAATACCGTTCAAAGCAACCCCTTCTGCCACAGGTGCACATGTCGCCGTGGCGCTCGATGACCATGTGGCCTATCTCGGCTCCGGCCGAACAGCCGCCTTCGAAGAGTTTGCCGTCGATTATGATGCCACCGCCCACGCCCGTGCCCAAAGTGACGAGTATGGAATTTTTATAATTCTTGCCCGCGCCGAACTTTGCCTCGCCGAGGGCGGCGGCGTTGGCGTCGTTAGTCACCTTTACGGGCACGCCGAGGCGCTTTGAAAGCTCTTCGCCGAGGGGAAAATTTTTGAGGCCGAGGTTGCCCGCAAATTTAACCGTGCCCGAAGCGCTCTGTATCATGCCGGGGCAGCCTGCCCCCACGCCCGCAAGTTGGCCTTCAACCTTGCCCGTAAGCGACGAGCAGAGGGCGGCAATATTGTCGCACATGGCCTGTCCGCCGTTTTCACAGCCGGTGTCGCACTTGTCCTCGGCAAGAATTTTGCCGTCTGCGGTCATGCATACGCCCTTGACGAATGTGCCGCCTATATCCAAACCAAGATAATATTTCATTGAATCAATTACCCCTGCCGCCTGCGCGGCAAACTAAAACCGGAATAAAAGAGCAAACAGCAACTTTTTCCCGATTATATCGTTATAAATCTACTTATTATTTTATTACAAATAAACTTATATGTCAATCCCTATTTATAAAAAATGTGTTTCCGAAAGGTGTTTTTATCTTCCCCATTGTCATCTTGAGCGAAGCCGTAAGGCGAAGTCGAAAGATCCTGCCGGATAAAAGCCGAGCAAGATACATTCGACTACGGCACTTCGTGCCTCCGCTCAGTATGACACAATGGAGTTGTTTTTTATAATCATAACTACGCGTTCAACGCGTAGTTTGCACTAGCCCTGTAAGGGCATGGTACCGGCTGTGCTATTCGCACTC
>CALVPX010000033.1 GCA_944354265.1 uncultured Clostridia bacterium
GAGTGCGAATAGCACAGCCGGTACCATGCCCTTACAGGGCTAGTGCAAACTACGCGTTGAACGCGTAGTTATGATTAATTTGTCAAACCGCAATTTTCCTTGCGGTGTGTGCCTTATTATTCTTTGCCTGCGGCAAGCTTCTTGTATTCCTCAAGGCGTTCCTTTGCAGACTCTTCAGTCTTCTTGAAGAGTTCGGCTGCAACTTCTGCACCCTGAGTCTTGACAAGGGAGGAGTACCTCGTTTCGCCTGCAAGGAAGGACTGATAGTTGTCGTAGTTGGGTTCCTTGCTGTCAAGCGTGAATACTTCGCCTTCGGGGTTGTACCTGTACAGCTGCCAATAGCCGCAGTCAACTGCCGCCTTCTCTTCAAGCTGACTCTTCGTCATGTTGATGCCGTGGTTGATGCAAGGTGCATAGCAGATGATGAGCGAAGGTCCGTGGTAAGCTTCAGCTTCGGAAATGGCCTTCAGGAACTGTGCGGGGTTGGAGCCCATCGAGCACTGTGCAACGTAAACGTAGCCGTATGTCTTTGCAATCAGGCCCAAATCCTTCTTCTTTACCCTCTTGCCTGCGGAAGCAAACTTTGCAACTGCGCCGATGTTGGTCGACTTGGAAGCCTGACCGCCGGTGTTGGAGTAAACTTCGGTGTCGAGGACGAGCACGTTTACATCTTCGCCCGAAGCGAGAACGTGGTCAAGTCCGCCGTAGCCGATATCGTAAGCCCAACCGTCGCCGCCGAAGATCCAAATGGACTTCTTGGCAAGGCAGTCTTTGGATTCAAGAATTTCCTTTACAAGCGCGCTGCACTCTGCATTGCACTTCGTGCAGTTGTTGAGTTCTTCAACTAAAGCGGCGGAAGCCTTCTTGCTCTCTTCCCTGTTGTTGAATGCGGCAAGCCATGCTTCGCATGCGGGCTTGCAGGTCTCGGATATTTCAGCAAGCTTTTCAATCTTGCCCTTTACGGCGTTTCTCCTCGTCTCGTATGCAAGGTTGATGCCGTAGCCGAATTCTGCGTTGTCCTCGAACAGGGAGTTAGCCCATGCGGGGCCGCGGCCTTCCTTGTTCTTGGTGTAGGGGCATGTGGGTGACGAACCGCCGTAAATGGAGGAGCAGCCCGTTGCGTTGGCGATAATCATATCTTCGCCGAACAGCTGTGTGATTACCTTTACGTAAGGCGTCTCGCCGCAGCCTGCGCATGCGCCGGAGAACTCAAACAGGGGCGTGCAGAATTGGCAGCCCTTGACGGTCTCCTTCTTGAACTTGGAGGTATCAACTGCGGGCAGGTCAACGGTGTATTCCCAATTCTCTGCCTCGCCCTTTTCAAGCGACTCTGCAAGGGGAATCATCTTTATTGCGCCGCCGTCCTTTACGGGGCAAACTGTTGCGCAGACGCCGCAACCCATGCAGTCGAGGGGAGAAACCTGCATCTTGTATTCATAGCCGGGAAGGCCGATGGCCTTCTTAAGCTGCATTGTGGCGGGCTTTTCTGCGCCCTCTGCAACAAGGGCGGGTCTCAGGCATGCGTGAGGGCATACGAACGAGCAGGTGCCGCACTGTATGCACTTGTCCTGAATGATTTCGGGAACGAGTACTGCAACGCCGCGCTTTTCAAACTTGGTCGTGCCGGTGGGAACGTGGCCGTCGGCATTGAACTGCGAGCTCTTGAGTTTGTCGCCCTGCAGATAGAGGATGGGCTTGATGATCTCCTGATAGTAAGGATCGGCATGGCCTTCAACCATAGCGGCGCCCGTGGTGGCGTTTGCCCACTCTGCGGGAACGTCAATCTTGATGAGGTTGTCGCCCGAAGCCGAGTCGATAGCGTCGTAGTTCATCTGAACAACGGCGTCGCCCTTTCTGCCGAACGACTTCTTAGCCATGTACTTCATGTACTCGACTGCCTTGTCGTAGGGCATGATCTGAGGATTTACGCGGAAGAATGCAGACTGAAGAATGGTGTTGGTTCTGCCCTTCAGGCCAAGCTTGCCTGCAATGTGAATGGCGTCGATGACGTAAAGGTTGATGTTCTTTCTTGCAATGTCCTGCTTAACCTTTGCGGGCAGGAATTCTTCAAGCTTTTCAACAGTCGTCGCGTCGGTGTTGATGAGGAATGTGCCGCCTTCCTTGATGTCGCTCGTCATGTCATATCTCGTTATGTACGAGGGGTTGGAGCACTGTACAAAGTCTGCGGAGTCGATAAGATATTCGCTCTGAATGGGCGTATCGCCGAAGCGGAGGTGGGATACGGTTATGCCGCCCGACTTCTTTGAGTCATAGAAGAAGTAAGCCTGAGCATGCTTGTCCGTATGGTCGCCGATTATCTTGATGGAGTTCTTGTTTGCGCCTACGGTGCCGTCGGAGCCGAGACCGTAGAACTTGCACGAAGTCGAACCTGCGGGGGCTGCGTCAAACTTTTCGGAGAAGTCGAGCGAGCTGTTGGTAACGTCCTCGTAAATACCGATTGTGAAATGGTTCTTGGGTGCATCCTGCTCCAAGTTCTTGTAAACTGCAAGTACCATGGAGGGGGTGAATTCCTTGGAGCCCAAGCCGTAGCGGCCGCCTACAACCTTTATGTTCGTCACGCCCTTTTCAAGCAGAGCCGAGCATACGTCGAGGTAAAGGGGCTCGCCGAGGGAGCCGGGTTCCTTCGTCCTGTCGAGTACGGCAATCTTCTTTGTCGTCGAAGGAATGGCTGCAACAAGTGCGTCTGCAACGAAGGGACGGTAAAGTCTTACCTTAACAAGGCCGTACTTCTTGCCCATCGTATTGAGCTTGTTGATAGATTCTTCAATCGTCTCGCAGGCGGAACCCATGCACACGATAACTTCGGTTGCGTCGGGAGCGCCCACATAGTCGAACAGGTGATACTTCCTGCCGCACTTTGCGGATACCACGTCCATCATCTTCTGAACGATGGCGGGGGTAGCTTCGTAGTAGCTGTTTGCAGTCTCCCTGTTTTGGAAGTAAGTGTCGCCGTTCTGTGCGGTGCCCTTCTGAATGGGGTGTTCGGGGTTAAGTGAGCGGCTCTTGAAGTCTGCAATGTCGGCTGCAAGGCCAACTTCGTCGCAGATAGCGCGGATTTCGGCATAGTCGTCTGCTTCATCCCAAACATCGATCTTTGCAACTTCGTGCGAGGTTCTGAAGCCGTCGAAGAAGTTGATGAAGGGAACTTTTGCCTTGAGCGTCGAAAGGTGCGCAACCAAAGCGAGGTCCATAACTTCCTGAACGGAAGAGTCGCACATCATGGCAAAGCCCGTCTGGCGGCAAGCCATAACGTCGGCATGGTCGCCGAAGATGTTGAGGGAGTGTGCGGCAAGCGCACGCGCCGAAACGTGCATGACCATGGGCAGCAATTCGCCCGAGATCTTGTACATGTTGGGAATCATCAAAAGAAGACCCTGCGAAGCAGTGTAAGTGGTCGTCAGTGCGCCTGCGGAAAGCGAGCCGTGAACTGCGCCTGCAGCGCCGCCCTCGGACTGCATTTCAGCAATCTTAACTTTCTGTCCCCACATGTTTGTTCTGCCACCGGTAGCCCATTCGTCCGCGATCTCCGCCATGGGTGAAGAGGGGGTGATGGGGTAAATTGCGGCTACTTCAGAAAAAGCATACGCAACGTGGCTGGCGGCGGTATTGCCGTCGATAGTCAGTTTTTTCATCAAGAAACCTCCGATAAATATAATTATGATTATATAATTTTCATAAAAGTAAAAATTGCTCCGGGTACTGATCGCATATACAACAAAACACGGGCGCGCGCGGGCGCACCTGTACCTTTCCGCATTTTTTTACACATTAATTATAAAACACGTTGTGTTAATTGTCAACACCCAACTGCAAAAAAATCACTACCAAATTATCGATTTTTGTTATAGATATCCCGCCCACCCCAAACAGCCCCCCGCATAGCGCCCTCCGACGCAAGTTATAAGCGCCGCAGCTTCAGTTGCGGCGCGTTTACGGTTATGAGTTGCTGCCGCAACGTTATGATTGCCGCTGTGCGGCAAGTTATGGTAAAACCGCATTATAGCCTCCACTTAGCTAAGGGGAGGTGTCATGCTTTAGCATGACGGAAGGGTTTGAAATTAAATTAATTTACCGCATTGTCATACTGAGCGAAGCAGGGCGTAGACCTGCGTAGTCGAATGTATCTTGCTCGGTTCATGACAAACTAGATCTTTCGACTCCGCTCGTTTCACTCGCTCCGCTCAAGATGACATGTGAGGTATTGTCATTTCGACCAAGCCCGTCGTAGGCGGGCGCGCGGAGAAATCCCCCAAACGAAGTTCCGCCCTTTTGTTCGTCGCTGACCATTGTCATACTGAGCGCAGTCGAACGTATCTCGCGCGGTTTCCGCGCGGACAATGGGCAGCTCTGAGATTTCTCCACGTTGATAGTAAGGAGCGCAGCGACGGACAAAAGGGGGCATTTGGTACAAATTTTTTGCGGATATTGACAACGCAACCTCTTCATGATAAAATTTTATTGTAAATAGTATAAATCTGTACTTCCTCAATAAATAAAATTTGCTGTTAATGCTCTCAATTATGAAAATAAAAATTTTTTCTAATAAAGATGAATTATTGTAATTTGAGGTTAATAAATGGTGTATGATGTAAAAGCAAATGTAACAAATTTAAGAACAAGTAAGACACCTTTTGCAACAGGATATAGGCCATCTTTTCAAATTCTTCCTAATTATCTAACTACAGGGGAAATTACTCTTATTGAAAATAAAATATTAAGTTGTGGAACAACTTCACAAGCTTATATTAGATTTTTAACACCTGATAATTACCCTCATTCTTTATGGGTAGGTAAGATTATATATTTCTATGAAGGCGAAGCTGTTACAGGTTCTGCAGAAATAATAGATATATATAATAATATATTACTATCAAAAAATCATAAAGTAGACAAAGAAAATTAATTGTATTATTAAAATCTTATCTCCTGCGGGGCGAAATGTGCGCCCCGCGGAGTTTTTTGCAATGCGGCAGGGCGGCGTGGCGGGCAAAATTGCCCGCCCCGCCAAATTTTTATTCCCCTTTCACAATTTTAAGGGGCTAAATTGTTGTTAAAAGTCTGCGCTTTTGTTATAATTTGTAAGAATAATAAAGCAAGGAATACAAAATGTCGCAACTTCAAACAGCGGAAAATACCCAAAATCAGCAGGATTTTACCGCGCTCTCCTTTGAAAACGTCAAATTTTGGTACCCGGAGGCGGAAAATGCCGCCGTCAACGGCGTCACCTTTTCAGTAAAAAAGGGCGAGTTCGTGTCCGTAATCGGCCACAACGGCTCGGGCAAATCTACTCTCGCCCGCCTCATCTGCGGACTTCTGCAGGCTGACGAGGGCAACATAACCGTTTGGGGCATGAACCTCGCCGATCAGAAAAATTTATTCGAAGTCCGCCGCCACACGGGCATCGTCTTTCAGAATCCCGACAATCAGATGGTCGCCTCGATCGTCGAGGACGACGTGGCTTTCGGCCCCGAAAACCTCGGCATAGAGCGGGAGGAAATAGGCCGCCGCATCGATTGGGCGTTAAACGCCGTCGGCATGTCGGAGTTCCGCCATTCCACGCCCACCCGCCTCTCTGGCGGGCAAAAACAGCGCATAGCCGTGGCAGGCGTTTTGGCCATCCGTCCCGACATTTTAATTTTGGACGAATCCACTGCCATGCTCGACCCTCAGGGCAGAAGGGAGGTGATAGAGGTCGTCCGCCGCCTCAATAAAGAGGAGGGCATGACGATACTGCTCATTACCCACTTCATGGAGGAGGCGCTCCTCGCCGACCGCACGATAGTCATGAACCGCGGCGAAATTGTAATGCAGGGCGCCCCGCAGGAAATTTTTGAAAACGGCGAAGCGCTGCTGACTTACAACCTCTGCCTGCCCGAAATCACTCGCATTGCCAACACCTTGAGGGAGCACGGCATAGACACTCCGCCCTGCCTGTACCCCGAAGAGCTCGCCGCCCACATCGCCGACTGCGCGGAGAAGAGGGTGCTCAAAAATATAAGTTCCCCCCGCGTGCCCAAGGAAAACGACGAAAAGAGGGGAGTGTGGGACATTAAAATAAACAATTTAACCTACACATATTCGGCAAAATCTCCCTTCGCCACGCAGGCGCTGAAGGGTGTAAACCTGCACATAGGCGACGGCGAATTTTTCGGAATAATCGGCCACACGGGCAGCGGCAAGTCCACGCTCATTCAGCACCTAAACGCCCTCATTAAGCTTCCCACGGCTGAAAAAAAGTACAAGCCCAAAAAGGTCAAAAAGGGTCAAACACCACCTACTATGCCCCGACTAACCGTGGGCACCTACGACCTTGCAGATAAAAAATGCGACTTTCTTTCCCTCCGCGCCGACGTAGGCATGGTGTTCCAATATCCCGAATATCAGCTCTTCGCCGAAACGGTGGAGGACGACGTCGCCTTCGGCCTCAAAAACTTCTTTAAGGACCTGAAGGCAGAGGAGGTAAAGGAGCGCGTATATGCCGCGCTCACCGCCGTCGGGCTCGACCCCGCAGAGGTGGGCGAAAAGTCCCCCTTCGACCTCTCCGGCGGACAGAAGAGGAGGGTCGCCATCGCGGGCGTAATAGTCACCCGTCCCAAAATTCTCATACTCGACGAACCCGCCGCCGGCCTCGACCCCCTCGGCAAGAGGGAGATAATGGAGCTTTTGCACAAGCTCCACGACGAGTGGTGCCGAACGGTCATAATCGTCTCGCACGATATGGACGAAATCGCCTGCAACTGCACACGCGCCTGTGTGCTGTCTGACGGCAAAATTTTTGACTGCGCCTCCCCGCACGAGCTGTTCTCGCGCGCGGACGAGCTCATCTCCCTCGGGCTCGACGTGCCCCTCACGGCAAAAATAAGCAACGCCTTAAAGAGGCGCGGCATAGATATCGACAGCGATTTCACCCCCGACGGCTTTGCCCGTGCGGTGATAAGCGCGTTTGAAGGGGGTGAGAACCATGCTTAAGGATGTAACCTTCGGTCAGTATTACCCCGCGCAGTCCTTCACCCACAGGCTCGACCCCCGCTTGAAGCTGCTCATGCTCATAGCCTATATCGTCGCGCTGTTCGTGGCAAAGACCTTCTACGGCCTCGCGCTGTGCGCGCTGTTCGTCGTCGCTGCTACACTCATCTCAAAGGTGCCCTTCGGCTCGGTGCTGCGCTCGGTCAAGGGCATTCTCTTCCTTCTCATATTCACGTCGCTTCTGAATCTCTTCTTGCACAGCGGCGAGCATCTGCTCGTCGAGTGGGGCATAATCCACATCTATTTAGAGGGCGTGCTCTTTGCCGTCTTTCTCATGTTCAGGCTGATATTTTTGGTGCTCGGCTCGGCGCTTTTAACGCTTACGACCACGCCCGTCAGCCTGACTGACGGCCTCGAAAGCCTTCTTAAGCCCTTAAAATATATAAAATTCCCCGTGCATGCCCTCGCGCTCATAATGTCCATCGCCCTGCGCTTCATTCCCACTCTCATGGACGAGACAAACCGCATAATCTCTGCGCAGAAGGCGAGGGGGACGGACTTCGAAACGGGCAATTTAATAAAGCGCGTCAAGGCCATAATCCCCATTCTCATACCCCTTTTGATAAGCGCCTTCCGCCGCGCCGAGGAACTTGGCGACGCCATGGATGCCCGCTGTTACACAAATTCGCCCAACCGCACCAAGTATAAAAAGCTGACCTTCGGTTGGCGCGATCTCGTGGCCGCCCTCGTCGGCGCCGCCCTCATTGCCGGCGTGGTGCTGTTCAACGTCTACGCCTACGACATTTTCCCCGCGGCATATCCCTATGTGGTGATTCTATGAGGTACGCATTAAAAGTCGCCTACGACGGCACCGACTTCTGCGGTTGGCAGGTGCAAAGCAACGGCTATTCCGTTCAGCAGGCGCTGTCCGACGCCGCCAAAGCCGCCTTCGGCGAGGATGTCACATTCACCGCAAGCGGCAGAACTGACAGCGGCGTGCACGCCCTCGGTCAGGTCTGCCATGCCGATATAATGACCAATATCCCCGCAGACCGCCTTGCGGACGCCTTAAACTGTCATCTTCCCCAATCGGTGGCCGTCCTCGCGTCGGCGGCCGCCCCCGAAGGGTTCAACGCCAACCGCTCGGCCAAGAAAAAGACCTATGTCTACAGCATGTATTTCGCCCCCCGCCGCAACCCGCTCAAGGACAGGTATTCGGTGCATATCAGGGGGGCAATCGACCTTTCGGCATTGAAGGAGGCGGCCTCGCTCTTCGTCGGCGAGCACGATTTCAAGGCGTACTGCGCCTCGCGCTCGCAGGTCAAAACCACCGTCCGCACCGTCTATTCGGTGGAAGTCGAAGCGGAGGGGGAGGACGTAAAGATCTCCGTCTGCGGCGGCGGGTTTTTATACAACATGATGCGCACGATGGCGGGCACAATGCTCGGCTATGCCATGGGCAGCCTCTCGCGCGCAGACATCGTAAATTCCCTCCTGTCGGGCGACAGAAAGCTCGTCGGCAAGACCATGCCCGCCCGCGGCCTGCTTTTAAAGGACGTGGACTACGGCTTTGAACTCTTCGCTTAGTAAATTTTACACAATTTTCACAAAGTTGTTTCACGCTTTCTATAATGTACAGGTAAAATTAAATTGCATAAAAGATAGAGAGATTTATATATGGAATTTTTCGAATTAAGGTATTATGCCGAATATTTCGTCTCGTACAACGCCGACCCCTTCGACGCGCTGTGGATAAGCCTTGTCGTCGCGGGCGCACTGTATATAGTTTTGTATGCGCTGCAGGCAATAGCCCTTTGGACCATCTCCGGCAGGGAGGGTTACAAGCACAGGTGGATGTCCTTCGTTCCCATACTCAACACCTATTACATGGGCGTCGTGTCGGAGAAGAATAAGTTCTACAACCTGCCCACCAAGAGCGTCGCCCTCGCCCTCGCGATAGTCGAACTGCTCCTCGTCGCAGGTTATGCCTTCTATTACTCCGTCGCAGGCGTCGTCTATGCGGGCGGCCTTTATTCGACTCAGACACAGCAGATTTCGATAATGGGTCAGACGCAGACCATTTACATCATAACGGGCGCCTCCCCTAGGCTCGAACAAATCTGCCCGTGGATGGCGTGGGTGTTCAACTATCTCGACGGCTACGTCCTCACATGGGTCAACCTCGTCTATATCCTGCTGCATGTCCTCGTGGTCATTTCATTCTTCCAAACCTACGCCTGCCGCAGATATGTGCTCATGTTGCTCTTTTCGGTGCTGTTCCCCATAAAGCCCATTTTAATGTTTGCCGTGCGCAACAACAGGGGCATGAACTACCGCGACTATGTCCGCGGCGAACAGCGCAGGCGGTATGAAATGTATCAGCAGTACTCCAATCAGAACGGCGGCAACGGCTACGGCGGCTACAATCCCTACAACGGCAGGCCGTCGGCTCCTCCTTCGGGCGATCCCTATTCAAGTTCGGGCAACAACTCTGCAGAGGATCCCTTCGACGGGCTCGGTTCGTCGGGCAACTCTTCGTCGGGCAAATCTTCTACTCCGCCCGATGACCCCTTCGATGAATTCAAAAACTGAAACTGTTCATTAAAAACGGCGCAAGGCGCCGTTTTTTGTTTGCTAAAGAGTTAGTCATATGCTATAATGGGTATAAGCTCAGATTATATATCTCTGTTTTCTTGCGATTATAACAATGTCAAACTCTACTATAGCTGCAATTTCAACAGCCCCCGCAACGGGCGGCGTGGCAATAATCCGCATAAGCGGGCCTCAAAGCCTCTCGGTGGCGCAAAAAATTTTTGCGCCTTCGGGCAAGACGCAGGTAGAAAATTTTTCGCCCAATTACATGTACCCCGGCCACATTCTCTGCGACGGGTTTAAAGATTACGGCCTGTGCGTCTTTTTCAAGGCGCCCCGCTCGTTCACGGGCGAGGACGTGGTGGAGCTTCATTGCCACGGCGGCATACAGCTCTCCCGCGCAGTGCTGAAGGCGGCGCTCTCAAACGGCGCCTGCATGGCAACAAACGGCGAATTCACTAAGCGCGCCTTTTTAAACGGCAAGCTCTCTCTCGCCTCGGCCGAGGGCATGATAGATATGATAAACGCCTCCGGCCTTGCCGAAGTGCGTGCGGGCGCCATGCTGTATGCCGAAAAACTTACAAACGAGGTCAAGGCCATTCAGGCGCAGCTCAAGGACATTCTCGCAGGCATCGCCGCCGACATCGACTATCCCGAAGAGGACGTCGCCTCGACCGACCTTCCCGACCTCGACCGCCGCCTCGACGCCATAGGCAATGCAATCGACGGCATGATAAAGGGTTACGGCACGGGCAAAAAAATTAAAAGCGGCGTTACATGCGCCCTCTGCGGCGCGCCAAACGCCGGCAAATCCTCCCTCTTAAACGCCCTTTTGGGCTATGACAAGGCAATAGTTTCGCCCCTCGCGGGCACCACGCGCGATGCGGTGGAGGGCTCCATTGAGATTGACGGCATTGTCTACAACCTCGTGGATACCGCGGGTCTGAGGGAACAGGCCGACGAAATAGAGGCCATAGGCATCTCCATTGCCAAAAAGGCTGTGCAGTCCGCCGATATCATTCTCTATGTCTGCGAGGGCGAATACACCCCGCTTGACGGAGTGGCGGAGGACGACCCCCGCCTCATCAAAATTTATAATAAATGCGACATATCTCCCGCCCGAATGGAGCAGTTCGACATCTCCGTCTCGGCCAAAACGGGCGAAAATCTCGATAAATTAAAGAGCCTCATGGCTTCCAAGGCTGTCGGCGAAGGCGGGCTCAGCGGCGCATATGTCATAGAGCAGCGCCATTACGAAGCACTCTGCCGCGCAAGCATGAGCCTTAAAAACGCGGCGTCGGCAATAGGGCTCTTCCCGCTCGACATAATCTCCCTCGACATAAACGACGCATGGTCAGCCCTCGGCGAAATCACGGGCGAAACGGCCAATGAGGAGATTATTGCCAACGTTTTTGCAAAGTTCTGCGTCGGCAAGTAAATTTGCGGTGATAAACTTCGCATAGCTGTGTCGCGCTTGCGTTTGCCCTCGGTCACATACGTCATTGTATGCTCCCGTCGGGACAATCCGCGCGCTCCTTGCTCTGCTCGATTCTGACCGCAAATTTGCAATAAAAATGCAAGTCGTTTAAGGCGGCGCATCTCTTTGTCAACCTCCGCTTTTCTCGGGTCATTTACCTCTAAGTAAACTCCCCGTCGAAAATGCTCGGTTTCCTCGACCTGCTTGCCTCTAATCCCGAATTGCGTAGACCGCAGCTTTTGCTTTTATTTCTGTCATTTCGAGCGCAGTCGAGAAATCTGCGTGAACATAGTCCCCACCTAGGCGCCCCTTTTTTAAAGGGGAGCTGTTGCGAATGCGACTGAGGGGTTTATTTATTAAAATTTAGCAACATTGTGCTGCAAAAATTCAAGTTAATAACTTCTATCAAAGGAGCTATAAAATTTAATGGTAAACATCGAACTCTACAGGGTATTCTATACCGTAGCAAAATGCGGCAGCCTCACGAAGGCCGCGGACGAGCTGTTCATCTCACAGCCTGCCGTGTCGCAGGCCATAAAACAGCTCGAAAATCAGCTCGGCACGTCGCTTTTCAACCGCACGCACAGGGGCATGGAACTGTCCGTTCAGGGCGGCAAGCTCATCTTCAAGCAGGTGGAGGAAGCTCTCTCTCTCCTCGATTCGGCTGAAAATAAGCTCATCGAGCTCAAAACAACGGCCTCAGGCACGATAAGGATAGGCGCAACCGACTCAATTTTCTCCAATGTCCTCGCCGATAAAATCGTCGCCTACAACGAAAAATATCCCGCCGTGCGCTTTGAACTCATAACGGGTACCACGCCCGAAACAATAATGCAGCTCAAGGAGAACAAGTGCGACATAGGTTTCATCAACCTCCCCATCGAGGATAAGGATGTCAACTTCACGGGTACGGTCTATCACCTGTCCGACATCTTCGTCGCGTCCTCCCATAAATATGCCGACCTGATGGATAAACAGGTCAGCTTAAAGGACCTTCAGCAATATCCCCTGCTCATGATAGAGGCAAACACCGTGGCCCGCCGTTCGCTCTCTGCCTTTACCCATTCGCTCGGCATAATCCTTTCGCCCGACATAGAGGTAGCCAATTGGGATTTAATGCTTAAGTTTGCCCGCCGCGGCATGGGCATAGGCTGCGTTCCCCGCGAATATGCCCAAAAAGAACTCAACAGCGGCGAACTTTTCGAAGTCAACATCAACCCCGCATTACCCGTGCGCGGCGTGGGCATGGCTCTGCCCAAAAACGTGCCCGTACCCTTCGCCCTGCGCGAATTCATAGGGCTGTTCAACTGATACAACTTCAATTTGTTGCGGCATATGTGCCGCTCAATATGCAAAGCGCAAGGCGCGGCAATTTAAATTGCCGCGCCTTGCGCTCATTTTATTTGACCCTGCCCATGGCCTTAAGCCAATCTACAGTGTCTTTTACAGTCTCTTTCAGCGGACGGTTGGTGTACCCAAGCTCGCGCTTGGCCTTTTGGTTGGAAAACCTCGCATTTGTGTCGAGGGTGTACAGCGAATACCTCGTGTACAGCGGCGGCTGTTTGAGTATCGCGTAATACACATCCGAAAGCGGAGCTGTCAGCTTTGCTATCCACATCGGCAAAATGTGCTTTATCGGCTTCTTGCCGCTCGCCTCCGTAATGTCGGCAAGCAACTCTTTTACCTCGATGTACCTGTTTGAAAGTATGTAACATTGCCCCTTTGCGCCGTTATAGCATGCGCTTATAATGCCGTCGGCCACGTCGCGCACGTCGGCAAAGTCATAGCCGCCCTTCACGCCCGCCACAAGCTTGCCGTTCACGCAGTCTATTACAAGTTGCGTCAGGTGGCTGCTTCCGTAGTCGTTGGGACCAAGCAGTCCCGAGGGATGAACTATGCACGCGTCAAGCCCGTCGCTTCTCACCATATCAAGAATTTTGTTTGCCGTTTCGGCCTTGGTCTTGGCGTATTGTCCCGAAACCTTGTCGGGTTCAAATTTGTCAATCTCGGTCATTACTTCGCCGTCGGGCTTCTCGGTTATGGCGTGCACACTGCTCACATAAACCATCTTTGCGCCCGTCTCAAGCGCCTTTTTGGCCACGTTCATCGTGCCGTTGACGTTCACTTCCTGCATCTTGGGGTTATATGTGCTCTTTATGTAAACAATCGCCGCGCAGTGTATGACGTAGTTGTTCCCGTCCTTCGGCAGGTCAAAAATTTCATTCAAAGTCTGCGGTTTGGTCACATCCCCGCGGTAAATTTTGCAGTTGAGCCCCGCAAGCGAAGCTCCGTCGCTGTCGGGCAAAATCAATGCCCTGATCTCGTTTTCGCGGTCGCCTTCAAGCTTTCGTACAATATTGTTGCCCAAAAAACCGTCAGCGCCGGTAATGATAAATCTCTTCATAACCTTTATCACCTCGCATTAAGTTTTTCTTCACTTATATTGTACCACCTGCGCGCGCCAAAATCAATATGTCCCGCAATTTTTCGCGTCGCCGCCGTCAATTTTTAAGCAATGCAGCAGTTCAAAATCAATACTCGCTGTAGTCGCGTATCTTTTTTACTATGCCCACATAGTCGTGCGCCGTTCCCTTAAAATTTTCAGGGTCGATGGGGTGGTGTATGTTGTAAAGTATCCCCGTTTCGCCCGTCCGCCCGAGGTCATTCTCGTCCTTATGCCGCTCATCAATGTGCACGTTTAAAATTTCAAGACACGCCAAAACGTAATCGTCGCCTTCGGCAATCTCCTTTTCCCACTTAAAGCGGCACTCAAGGTTCATAAAACATTCGTCAATCATGGGCGCGTTGACCATTTCCGCCTTGACGGGGGTCAGACCCGCGGTTAAAATTTCGTCGGTATCAAAGCTGTTGTTTCTGCAGGTCGACATGCATTTGTCATATAGATCGGCAGACATAAAGTTGATTACCGCCTCGCCCCTTTCATGGAGCGTTTTGTATAAATGCCCATATTTGCTTACGGCCGAAATGATTGCAAAGTACCCGTTTTTCCCGCCCGTGAATGTCGTCCAAGACTGCATGCAGGCGTTGGACATGGCGTTGCTTTTATAAGATGTGATTATGTAGAGCGGGGAGGGAACGGATATAACAAACTCCATCCAATTGAACCCGTACATTGCCATATCTTTCATCGATTGCGGCAGCGCGCTGTATTGTTTTTTCATATCTTCCCCCGGATTTTTATTGTATAATGTTTTGTATACTGATTATAACATGCCATTGCCGGGAATTCAATACCCTTTTTCCTGTCATTTCAGCCAAAGACGCCCTATTTCCCTTGTGTCATTTCTCACAAACGAAGTCATCTCTTGGCTCCCCAAAGACTTGGGGAGCTGTCGTGCTCAGCACGACTGAAGGGTTCAATTACTCCTCCCTGTCATTTCGACCAAGTTCGCATAATAAACCTTAGCACTCGCGCAAAACCGTGGCTTTTGCGCGAAGAGGAGGGACAACGAGGCAAAGTTGCAAGAAATGGCTACATTTCTTGCATAGAGCGAAGTTTGTCCCGACGAGTGGAGAAATCCCCCAAACGGAGTTTTAAAAGGTCATAAATCCTGACAGAGAATATAATTTGTATCCACATCTAACACTTTGCAGAGATTTGCAAGAGTGTCCAACGCGGGCATTGCTCTGCCCGAAAGATATTGTCTAACTGTAGGCTGCTTTATTCCAAGACGGTTTGCAAGCTCAGTCTGCGTCATGCCGCTCTGCCTTATTGCCTCGGCTATCCTTTTTTGTATCTGTTCAAGAGTTATCATTAATTTGCTCCTTTTTTATATAATATTACAGGCGTTGCCTATAAAACGCTTGACATATAGGCATTGCCTATGATATTTTAATACAAAGGAGGATGTCACTAAAATGGAAAGCAAAGGCGAGTGTTATCGTTGCAGAAATTTTATAAGGTATTACACACGGGGTGCAAAGCAGTTCAACCAAACAAAATTCGGTTGGTGCGGCGCCAAGCTCTGCACTGTGAGCAACCGCGAGGGTTGCGAGCAGTATGCATTCAAAAAGCCTACAAAAAAGAGCAGGGAAACGCTCAGAATTTGCCTGAGCAATTTACTGACGGAAATTTCCGCAATAAGGCAGGTATTGGAGGACGAAAATGCCGACAAGAACGTGTAGGACTTGTAATGCACGCAGGCCATTATATAAAAGATATACATGTGGATATGACCGAGCCAAGCTGTATTATTGTGTCGTGCGTGACGACTTGACCGACATGGAGAGCAGTTGCGGAGAGTGGAGAAAAAGGGGCATTGAATACGACCTCACCTCACAGCGCTTTGATAAAGCGGAGCAGGACATAAGGTATATAATGGAGCAGTTACTTACAGAAACCTAAGCCCCCCTTGTGTAAAGGGGGGATCAAAGGGGGGATTGTTCAGTAAAGAAAATAAACCCTTCAGTCTCCCTACGGTCGACAGCTTCACTTAAAAAAATGGGAGCATATTGACTACGTTCGTGTAGTTTTCTCCATGCGTTCGCAGTTACTCTCTTAGTCGAAATGACAGGAAAACCCAAATGTCATTACAAGCGTAGTCGAGAAATCCCCCAAACGAAGTTATCCCTTAGAATGTTTTCGTCAACCGTAAAATATAGTACGGGCGGCGATTAAAAATCGCCGCCCGCTTAAATGATTGCAATAATTAAATTTGTTTTTCAATATGCTTTGAATAGACCACATAATGTGCGTTTTTAGGGTGCTCATCATCTATAACTTCAAAGAACCTGTATTGTTCGCGCTCTTCATCATAGTGATTGTAGCCGTTGCTTATAAAAAGTTCGATTTTAATGCCGTTATTAAGTTTTATAGCTAAATCATTTATATCGTTTAAGTCAACAGATTCAACTTTGCCGCCAACGATATCGTTTTCAAATTTATTGAGGTTATACCATTCGTCGTTATTTTCGCTGTTTTCTTCATCCCATGATTGATAATCCAAAGTGGTCAAAAGTATGTCGCCATTTTTAATTATTCTTGTAAGACACTGTGAATGCAGTGCATACACAGCGCTACCTTCAAAATTAAAAATAAGCATTTCACAGGCAAGCTTAACTGACGTAAGTTGTAATCCTGAAATTTGGGATATAATATTTTAAAAATTCAATTCAGCCATTTCTTAGTGTTGTTTATTATTTTAATATTACTAGTATTGTAACAATATTTGTAATCAAAGTCAAGAGTTGTAAAGGCGCAGAGCGATATGCCGCCGCATACGCGTCGGGTCGGCACGCTTCGCGCGCCTGTACGAACCGCTTGGGTTTCATCTTACTTTCTCTCTGCGCCACGCAAAAAGGGAGGCTAAAAGCCTCCCATTGCGTGGCGCAGAGACCAAATTAAAATCCGAACCTTGAAGCTCGTCAAGGGTGATTGTTTTTGTATCATTTTTGTAGTTCAGAATGAGTTTAGCGTGGTCGTCGTAGAGGTAAATGGCATTTACAAAGCCGTCAATCAATGCTTGTTTGGCTTCCCGCGTGGATAAATC
>CALVPX010000034.1 GCA_944354265.1 uncultured Clostridia bacterium
CGAGGAGGACTTGAAACTTATAAAAAGGTAATTAAAACAAAACCCGTCCGCCAGGGATTCTGGGGGACGGGTGTGTTGATTTGTTAACATTTGGGAAGTTGAAGGAAGATGTTGATTTTAAACAGAGTCGGCGCAGACTGAAATGTTGTTGTGTTCGGGCGGTTTTGAGCAGGTTTTGGCTCAAAACCGCCCGTTTTTTATAGTTTTTGCTGTGTTAATTTTTAACAAATTTTCGGTGCATTTGCCTTAAAATTATGATTACCGATATCAAAAAACTTACTGTAAAATACAACGGCAAAACCGTCGGCTATCTTGCTCGGCTGGACGGAAAAGGTATGCGCGCTGTTTGCCTCCAACGCCGAAGAGGTGCTGAACATACAGGCATACGCGCAAAGGGTGTGAAATTTTGTGCCGGCATATGCAAAAAGCGGCAGCGGCGGGATATATCCCGCCGCTGCCGCTTTTTTGACCTTCTTTTACGCATTTATCGCCGACACTTGACATGCCGTGCCGAATATGCTATAATGTACAAAAGGCAGCCATGCTGTCACATAAATTGCGGTGCGCCCGCGCAAGGAGGAAAACAATGAGCACACCAATTAATTTAGCAGGCAAAAAATATGCCTATGTTTCGGCGGATATATATGAATATGCGCCCGAAATGAGCGAAAAGGAAAAGGCGACGGCAATATTCTTTTTGGCAATGGCAGATGAGTTCGGCAAGGGCTCGACGGTGGAATTCGGCGCCGGCGACAAAGTTACGGTAACTTACGGCAAGGGCTCGCGCAAGCCTGCCGAAGGCACCTACAGCGTGCAGGGCGAAACGGTGGTAATTAAGGACGTAAAGGACTACGGCGAATGCAAACTCAACGGCGACGAGGCGTGGTTTTTGCTGCCTCTCGACGCAAACGGCACCAAGTGCAAACTGGTATTTAAAGAAGTAAAATAATAAAACATATCGCCCCCTCACGAAAAATTTTTCGTGAGGGGGCGACTTGTTATTACCAAGCGCACACACTACAGCCATTTGCTATTTTTATCATAGAATTTTTCCAGATTTTGGCAGCTAATTCAGTCGAAATATTTCTGTGAGATAACTCTATATTATTCTTGATTTCCTCCAAATAATTTGATATAATAAAAGTACTTGGAGGAATTTATGGTTTTGACGGTTGACGATCTGGCTTTAAAGTATAGCGACTATTGTTTTGCCATGTGGAAAAACTTTTAAAGGGTTTAAAATGCAGAGGAGGAGGGCAGTGGAATTTGACGACATACCCCATTGGAGGGAGAATTTGAAAGTGCGGAAGGCCGTGGAGGACGCCGTATTGGCCGAAGCCGACATGGCGGAATTTTTGAGCGAGGACGGGAATTATCAGCTTGAACATATTTTCGAACTGTACGGCACGGATTATGAGGACATTGTCGCCGCATACTTGGGCAGCAAAAGCAGATATTCCTACGACATGTGGGGCAAGCTGTACTATTTTGCCCTTACCCCCGAGCTGCGGGCGCACATTAAAAGGGAGGGGCTCAACGGCATTTTTGTGACAAACGACGGCGCATATGCCTTAGCGAACCTGACTTTATATAAAGACGGGCAGAGGATATTTTCCTGCATTTAGCACGAGTGCCCGGACGGGCTGGACGGGGGCGACATTGACGAGAGCATAGCGCAAAAGGTGCTTGAGGCGGCAAAGCGTGCAATTGATGGTTAATGACAATGGCGCCGGCGTGCAGAGCGAATATCGCTCTGCCCGTCGGCGCCAATTTGCTATTTTATTAAAGTATTTGCCGCATATGTGCGGAGCAATTCAGATTACAAGCCGAAAATACACCATGTCCATGAGCTGCACTCTGGCTTCAAAGATGGGGTGGTCGTAATTTTGGGTGAAGAAATCTTTGACGACGTGGGAGCGCTTAAAGCCGCACGCCTCGTAGAAGGGGACGGTTAAAGGGCTGTCGCCCGTGCCGACCTGCAAAATCTTGTAAACGCCGCTGTATTTTTGCCTGATAAACTCCACCATGCGCCTGCCGTAGCCCCGCCTTTGACAGGAGGGAAGGACGGCGAGGTTTTTGATTTCAAGAACCCCTTCGCCCTCGTCAGTGACGACGCACACGGCCTTGACGCCGTCGTCGTCCAAGGCATACATGGTGCCGCGCGGAAGGTACTTATCAATCATGCTCTCCTGCTCGTCGGCGAGCAGAAGCAGGGGCAGATATGTCTTTTTGTTTTGAGTGATTTCAAGGATTTTCATCTTTAATATCTGTAATCAACCCCGTCGCGACCTTTTTTGCGCCCTCATACAACTCAAATTTACAGCCTACATATAAATTATTTGGAGCATTATCCCTATTAAGGTAATTAATTTCTGCAAGCGTAACAAAATTGTCCAAAAAAGTAAAATTATTTACCACCAAACTCCAATTACCAATATTATGGTCAAGAACAATCCTAGGGGCATATCTGTCTGTATTAAAGGGTATGGGTGACTTTCTGCCGCCATTTTCAGGCTTAATCCAATTAATTTTTGCTATATAAATCATGCGGTTTCACCAAATTGCTTGTAAACATGACTTCGTTTGGGGGATTTCTCCGCGCGCCCGCCTTTGGCGGGCTTGGTCGAAATGACAGGAAGAGGGGCAATGATTGCGCTTCGGTCGAAATGACACCAAATCCGTCATCTTGAGCGAAACGAGTGCAACGAGTGAAGCCGAAAGATCTGACTCGATTTTATATCAGGCAAGATACATTCGACTGCGCCTTCGGCTCCGCTCAGTATGACAGAGCCGCACCGTTTATTGTAGGCCAACTTTTCACTATTAACTATTACTTATTCACTATCTATTCACGAATTTAAGTTTTTTAATGAATAGTGAAGAGTGAATAGATAAAAACAGCAAACCAAAAATTGGTTTGCTGTTTTTGGAGGCGCCACCCGGATTTGAACCGGGGAATCAGGGCTTTGCAGGCCCACGCCTTACCTCTTGGCTATAGCGCCGAAACCTCACTTTTTTAAGTGAAGTCCTGTTGCGCGCTCAAACCATCCGGTTGCTGTTGCGCGGTTGCAATAAAAAAATAGTGCGGTTGAATTGGTGGAGCGGGAAACGAGATTCGAACCCGCGACATTCACCTTGGCAAGGTGACGCTCTACCACTGAGCCATTCCCGCATAATTATTCATCCGCACTATCTTTATTGGTGGGAGCTACAGGGCTCGAACCTGTGACCCACTGCTTGTAGGGCAGTTGCTCTCCCAACTGAGCTAAGCTCCCGCAACGCTTAAATAATATACCAAATATAAGCGCAAAATGCAAGCGATTTTTTATATTTTTTTAAAAATTTTTTTATTAGTTGTTTTGCCGAAAACAACCACAATATATAGTATGCCGCGCCGCTCTTTGTTGTATACTCAGTCTGTTGTAAAAAATAACTTACGCATCATTTTAAATTTTTTATGAATGCAGTTAACGTTTTTAGTTAACGGATAACAAAAGAGTTGACTTTTTAGCGGCGTTTTGCTACAATAGGCAAAACGCCGCTCACGGGCCCCGCATTATGTGGGGCAAAATTTTTTTGACCGCGCGGCGCTAAAAAAAATTTTGCCTGAAAGGAGAGGAATTAATGAGAAGAACTGCATTTTTGCGCAAACTTTCCGCCGCGGGCGTGGGCGTATTTATGGCGCTTTCGTGTGCGGCCGTGGCTGCCTGCACCCCCGGGGAGTCGACGCATGAACATTCGTGGTCGTCGACATGGACGAGCGACGGAACGAACCATTGGCATACCTGCAGCGGCTGCGACGAAGTGGACGGCAGGGCCGCGCATACATACGGCGAATGGGTTGTGACCACCCCCGCGACCGAGACGGCCGACGGCGAGCAGACGAGGGAATGCACGGTGTGCGGCTATGAACAGACGCAGACCATTCCCAAGCTTTCGCACACGCACAGTTGGGCTTCGGCGTGGACGAGCGACGAAACGGGTCATTGGCATGCCTGCAGCGGCTGCGACGAGAAGAGCGAGTTTGCAGCGCATACATACGGCGAATGGGAAATAACCACGCCCCCTACGACCACCGAAGAGGGCGAGCAGACGAGGGAGTGCACTGTTTGCGGTTATGAGGACACGCAGACTATCCCCGTTGAGGAGGGGTCGGGAACCCTTCCCGAAGGAAGCGAAATTTATCTTGTGGGCGACTCCACCGTTTGCTCCTTCAACGATAACTACTACATGCCCCGCTACGGCTACGGCACACAGATAGTTGAATACTTCAACGTGACGAGCGATCAGGTTGTAAACCTTGCAATGTCGGGCAAAAGTTCGCTCTCCTTCCTGACCGAACCAAACTACACCACGCTTAAGAATTCTATAGGCGAGGGCGACTATCTGATTATAGGCTTCGGCCACAACGACGAAAAGGACGACGACGCAGCCCGCTTCACCAACCCCAACAAGGACTACGACGACACAACTACAGAGGGCGGGCCCTCCTTTAAGTACACCCTGTACGAAAACTACATAAAGCTTGCAAAGGACGCAGGCGCAACGCCCATCCTCTGCACACCCATAGTCAGGTATTCCTCCTCGGCGGACTACACGGGCGCCAAGATACACGACACCGACATAGGCGACTATTCGCAGGCCATCCGTGATTTGGGCGAGGAGACCGACACGACGGTTATAGACCTGACCACCATAACCAAGGAACTCTACGAGAGCGACAACGAAGCTGCGGCAATGTTCCATGCGCACACCACTTACGAGGGTGAAGAACCCAACGAAACGCCCGCAGGCAGGGACGACACCCACCTCAACAAATACGGCGCACAGATGGTGGCATATCAGTTTGCAACTGCCATAGCCGAGACCGACAACACACTTGGCAACTACGTCAAGGACGGCATATCCGCTCCCACAGATTGGACGATTGCCATAAATAGTGGATATGAAAAGCCCGATTATATCTCTCCCGATTTGACACAATATACAAAAGTTACCGATATTGCAGCAACCGAAACAACCTCAGCATCATCATGGTATAGAACTGTAGTAGGCAACGTTGGTGGCACTTCAAAATATGATAGATATACGATATCTTATAATAATGGCACATTTATAGTAGGCAATACTACAGGCGAAGGAAAGTTTGCTTCTAAAGAAGACGGCTTCGGTGCTGCATTTATGCAGGTCGATATGTCCACAAACTTCACTATAACCGCAAAAGCCACAGTTACGGGCGTAGCAAGCGCAGCGAATAAACAATCTGCATTTGGCATAATGCTGCGTGACGATATTTACCGCGAAAATAGCGGAGATAATTACGCAGGTAAAACTTCACCCAATACAAACTACGTTGCTGCAGGTGTATTCCAAACAGGCGAAACGATTTTCAGCCGTGAAAATGAAGCACTTGCAACCGTTGATAATTCAGGCACAGTTGCAGAAGGTGCGACTTATGAATTGAGCATTGTAAGGGTTGGTCAGTCCGTAGACGTGACAGTAACTGTTGGAGATAAAACCTATACGGAAAATTACACGGATTTTGATTTCGCAGCAGTTGATAACAACTATATGTATTTATGTCTATTTGCTAACCGTGGGTTAACAGTAGAATTTACAAATGTACAATACGTTGTTACAGGTACTTCGCAGGGGGCGTAAAAATTAAATAATGCAACGCAAAGGGCGGGGGCGCATGAAAATGCGCCCCGCTTTATTTTTTTATTCGCGCAAAACTACAGTTTTGTAACTTCGTTCCTGTAGATTTCTCCACTTCGCGCAATGATTGCGCTTCTCGTGTGGCGTAAGGACAACGCTACACTCGGTCATCGCTCGCACGTTGATATGTGCTCGCTCATCTCACAACGCTCAAACAGTGGGTGACCACTGTTTGAAGAACAGCGTTGTTCGTCGGTCGAAATGACAACACCACCGTCATCTTGAGCGAAGCCGAAGGCGAAGTCGAAAGATCTTGCCTAATATGAAACCGAACAAGATACATTCGACTACGTTCGTCACTTACGCTCCTCACTTCGCTCAGTATGACGCGGCTGCGATACTGATTGCGCGACTTCGTTGGGGAGATTTCTCCGCGTTGATCGAAATGACAAAAGGGTGGGCATATTCGCTCAGTATGACGCGGCTGATGCCGCGTACACTGTAAACGCGGCGCGCCTGAAAGGCGCGCCGCTAATAACTTATAAATAGCTCCTTACATTATAACTCCGCCGCCGAGGCAACGGGTGGAATCGTAAAACACGGCGTACTGCCCGGGAGTGACGGCGCGTTGGGGGACGGCGAAGTCTACATGCGCCCCGCCGCTGCCGTTGAGGGTGACGGTTACGTCCTGCTCACCCTGACGGTAACGGAACTTTGCACGGCAGGAAAATGTGGTTGACTGAGGCATATAGCCTATCCAATTGATATTTTCCACCTCGCAGGAGTTGGAATACAGCGGGCTTTCGTCGCCGTGGGAGACGTAGAGAATGTTGTTCTTTAAATCCTTTTTAACAACAAACCAACGGCCGCTTTCGCCGCTCTTGCCGCCGAGGTTTACGCCGCGGCGCTGACCCAAAGTGTAGTGCATTAAGCCTATGTGTTCGCCCACGCACTCGCCGTCCAAGGTTAAAATTTTGCCCGGCTGATTGGGCAGGTACTGCGACAAAAAGGCGCGGAAATTTCTTTCGCCGATGAAGCAAATGCCCGTGGAGTCCTTCTTTTTGGCGGTGGAGAGGCCGTTTTCGTCGGCGATGCGGCGCACTTCCTCCTTTTTAAGACTAGCTAAGGGGAAGAGCACGTTGGAAAGCTGAACCTGCGTGACCTGATTTAAAAAATAGGTCTGATCCTTGCCCTCGTCTGCCGCCTTCAGGAGGTAATGATTGCCGTCGGCGTTGTGGTCTATGCCGCAATAGTGACCCGTGGCGATGTAGTCGGCGCCCATGGATAGGGCGTATTCGCGGAAGGGGCCGAACTTAATTTCGCGGTTGCACAGCACGTCGGGATTGGGCGTTCTGCCCGCGGCGTACTCCGCAAGGAAATATTTGAACACCCTGTCCATATACTGCTTGGCGAAGTTGACGGAGTAGTAGGGGATATCAAGAAGCGCGCAGACGCGGCGGACGTCCTCAAAATCGGACTCCGAAGTGCAGGCGCCGTTTATGTCGTCCTCCTCCCAATTGAGCATAAAGAGGCCTATTACGTTGTAGCCCTGCCGTTTTAACAGGAGGGCGGCGACAGAACTGTCCACGCCGCCGCTCATGCCAACGACAACCGTCTTTTTTTCCATAAAATTATTATAACATAGCACGCGCACGTTTGCAAATAAAAAGAGATAATGATATAATGGGATTAATGCAAGACAGATACAGACAGTGAAGTACACGGCTTACGCATTACCACATTGAAGCCTCAACTTGATTAGGGGAGGTGGCACACGGAGCTTCAGCGAAGTGTGACGGAAGGGTAGACTTTACGCAGTGAAAAGTGTAAACCCTTCAGTCTCCCGTTGGTCGACAGCTCCCCTTTTAAAAAAGTGGAGCCTGTATTGCGGCAAAATAGAATTCTACAATAAAAACCGATAATTTAAAAAATATGCCCCTTCCTACAGATAACTTTATTTTGCTCTCTTTCATAAACACAAAACTGCGCGACGAGTACCCCTCGCTTGAGCAATTTTGTGAAGATTTTGGCGTTTCGCCCGAGGATATATGCGGGCGAATGGAAAAAATAGGCTACTTTTACGACGCGCAGACAAACTGCTTTAAATGAGGAAAAATCATGAGCGACGTACTTGAAAATTTTTTGAGATATGTAAAAATTGATACGCCGAGCGACGAGAACAACGCCGCCGTTACGCCCTCTACCGCATGTCAGATGGATCTTGCAAAGCTGCTTTTTGAAGAGCTTAAGGCGCTTGGCATAGAGGCAAACATGACCGAGCACGGCTATGTTTATGGCAAGATTAAAGCCAACGCGCAAGCCGGGGCAAAGGTGGGCTTTATTGCACACATTGACGTCGTCTCCGAACCCAAGGGATACGGCGTTGTCCCCAAAATAATCAAGTATACGGGCGGCGACATTGTTGTGGGCAACGGCGCGACCATAACCGAGGCCGACTGCCCCGCCCTTAAAAATTATGCGGGCATGGACATTGTCACCTCCGACGGCTCCACCATTTTGGGCGCGGACGACAAGGCGGGCGTTGCCGAAATTATGGCGATGGCGCAATATGTTGTCACCCACCCCGAATTCAGGCACGGCGACATAGGCATTGCCTTTACCCCCGACGAGGAGATAGGCCACGGCGCCGAACTGTTTGACGTGAAGGAATTCGGCTGCGACTTTGCCTACACCATAGACGGCGAAGAGATTGGCGAGCTTTCTTACGAAACCTTCAACGGCGCGGCTTTCACCTTTGAAATTGAGGGCAAAAACATTCACCCCGGCGCAGCCAAGGGCAAGATGATAAACGCCGTAGTCGTCGCGAACGACATAATTGCTTCCTTCCCCGCAGACGAGCGCCCCGAGACGACCGAGGGCAGGGAGGGCTACTACTTTATAAACGACATAAAGGGCAACGTTGAGAGCTGCGCCATAAGCGGCATAATCCGCGATCACGACAGCGCAAAGTTTGCCGCGCGCAAGGCGTTTGCACAGAGCGTGGCGGACAAATTTTCGGCGGCATACCCCGGCAGGATAAAGTTTGCCTTACGCGACCAATACTACAACTGCGCCATGGTCATTGAGCCCAAGATGCACATTGTAGACGCGGCGGCCGAGGCGATGAGGGCGGAGGGCGTTGAGCCGAGAATTGAGCCCACGAGGGGCGGAACGGACGGCAGCAGCCTTTCGTTCAAGGGGTTGCCCTGCCCCAACATTGCCACGGGCGGGCACAATGCGCACGGCAGGAACGAGTTTATCCCCGTGCCCTGCATGGAAAAGACGGTAAGCATTCTCTTGGGCATACTTTCGCGCTTTGTCAAGTAATTGCCCCCGATATATGCGGCGATGAGCCGCTATATGCACCTGTAGCTCAGTTGGATAGAGCACAGACCTCCGACGTCTGGTGCCGATGGTTCGAATCCATTCAGGTGCACCAAAAAAGAAACGGTAGTTAAACTACCGTTTCTTTTTTGGTGCACTTTGTAAAGTAGGAGGCGAACTGCGTAGCGCCGCCCGCCGAGGGCGGGCTTGGCCAAAATGACATATGGGCGGGTGGGTGACAAGCCCCCCTTGTGTAAAGGGGGGACGGTTTGGGATATCCAAACCGAGGGGGGATTGTAGGCGGCAGAGCCGCCGTAGTAAATTAAATGTGGTAACAATCCCTCAGTCACAGTCTCGCAAGCTCGCCTGCGACAGCTCCCTTTACACAAGGGAGCCTGAAGTATGGGGGCTTTACAAATCTATGCCGAATTTGTAGAGGTCGCTTTTGGGCACGCCCCTGTCCTTGGCGGCCTGCTTTACGGCGCTCTTTTTATCCATTCCCTGCGCCATATAGTGGGCGATATGCTCGCGCTCGGACAGGCTGTTGAGGGCGTTTTCAGCCTCGGCGGCACCCTCGACTATCAGCACATACTCGCCCCGCTTTTCGCCCTCAAGGCCGCCTGCAAGGGTGAAGGAGATGGCCTCCTCGTGCACCTTGGTGATTTCGCGCACGGCCGAGGCCCTACGGTCGCCAAACACAGCAAACATGTCGGCGATGTACCTGTCTACGTCCTGAGGGGCGGCGTGGAAACACAAAGTTAAGTCTAACGACTTGTATTTCTCGAGAAAGCGGCGGCGCTCGCCCTGCTTATCGGGCAGAAAGCCCAAAAAGGCAAACCTGTCTGCGGGCAGTGCGGAGAGGACGAGGGCGGAGAGAAAGGCGTTCGCCCCGGGAATTATGGTGTATTCCACGCCCGCCCTTTTGAGTTCACCGCACACTATGTTGCCGGGGTCGGAGATGACGGGCATGCCCGCGTCTGAAATGATTGCCACATTTTTTCCTGACTGCGCCTCGGCAATTATCCTCTCGGAGGCCTCCCTCTCGTTGAATTTATGGCAGGAGAGGAGGGGCTTTTTGATTTCGTAGGCGTTTAAAAGCTTGAGCGAATGGCGGGTGTCCTCGCAGAAGATGACGCCCGCCGCCCTCAGCACCTCTAAGGCGCGGAGGGAGATGTCTTTGAGATTTCCTATAGGTGTGGATACAAAATAGACCATAATAAAATGAATTGCACCTGTGGTGCATGAATTGAAAGCGGCAAGCCGTTTTCATGAATTGCCGCCATAGCCTTGTCATTTCGACCAACGCGGAGAAATCTCGGAGCCGCCAATTGTCCGCGCGGAAACCGCGCGAGATACGTTCGACTACGCTCAGTATGACAATTGGCGACGACGGACAAGGCTATAGGCGGCATGAATTGCACGCTGAAGCGTGCGTTGAGGCCATTAATTGCGCCTACGGCGCATTTATTATCGTTGGCAACAACTCTATCCCCGGCTTGCCGCCCTTGGTGGATTCGACCATTATTAAATAGGGCTTGCCGCCGGGCGTGCCCGAGACGAACTGCAGCCTCTTGGGCTCTAACCCCCTCGCCTTTAACAGGTAAATTACCTCCGCAAGCCTGTCTGCTCGGTTGATGAGGGCGAACCTGCCGCCGTACTTGAGTTTGCGGTAGGCGGCTTCGACAATTTCAGGCAGAGTGATGGTTATCTCCTTGCGGCAGATGGCCTTTTCGTAAGTTAAATTTTCAAGGCCGCCGCGCTCGTACGGGGGATTGCAGAGGATCAGTGAGAACTTATCGTCGTACTCCCTGCCAATGTCCTGCAGGCGGGTGCACACGACTTTTACAGTATTAAAGCCATTGAACTGCACGGTGCGGGCGGACATATCGGCAAGGCTGCGCTGCATTTCGAACAGCGTTACCCCCGATATATGGCCGTTTAAACACAAAAAATGCAGGCCGACAATGCCGCTGCCCGAACAGAAATCTGCAACGTTGTCGCCCGCCTTTGCGCGGGCAAAGCGGGAGAGAAGGATGCTGTCTGATGTGAAGCGGTAGAGCTTTTTATTCTGAATTATTTTTTTGTCATCGAAGAGCTCTTCGAGCACTTCGCCGTCATTGAGAGATATATTTGACATAATGGCGCAAATAGGTTGTTGCGTAGGCATGGCGCCCTATAGCTCCCCCTTTGTCATTTCGACCAAAGCACCCGCAGGGTGCGGCGCGGAGAAATCTCGAAGCTGCCATTGTCGCGCTCATCGCGCAGATTTCTCGACTACGCTCGAAATGACAATGGCAGCGACGGACAAAGGGGAGGGTGGACTATGTACATAATATTTTAAATAAGAAAAAGGGTGGAGGCGCAGGCCACCACCCAATTTTTCTTTTAAATGATGCTTATTCGGGCTTTACTGCACCGGTGGGGCATACACCTTCGCAAGCTCCGCAGTCGATGCAGGTATCGGGATCTACAACGTACTTATCGGGGCCTTCGGAGATAGCGGACACGGGGCAAGTAGCGGCGCATGCACCGCAGCTTACGCATTCATCGGAAATAACGTGTGCCATTGGTTGTTCCTCCATTATAATTTACATTGCGGCACAACCTCGTGCCACGTTAATATTATAACACACAATTTTTTGCGTGTAAAGGGGCAAAACAAAATAATTTAATTTTTTCACGAAAATATAAACATCTCGGGTGAGATTTATCAGTCCAAAAGGTTTTTGAGCTCCTCTTCGGCCCTCTCTTCCTCCTCGGTTTTGGGAACGGGGACGCCGTGGCGGAACTTAATTTGGTCGGCGGGGTAGTCCTTATAGACCACCGAATCCTTTTGCTCGATTTTGACCTTTACTTCCATCTTGAGCATATTGACCGAAACGACGTGCCCCTTGCCGTCGGGCGTGTCCACTTCGGCACCAACCTTGGGCACCTTTTTGCAGGCTTCGGCGTAGTAGTCATTTTCGTACGAAAGGCAGCACATAAGCCTGCCGCACAGCCCCGAAATTTTGCCGGGGTTGAGGGAGAGGCCCTGATTTTTGGCCATTTTTATGGATACCTTTTTAAAGTCGGGCATGCAGCTCGAGCAGCAGCACTCCCTGCCGCAGGGGGCGAGGCCGCCTATGAGTTTTATTTCGTCGCGGATACCTATCTGCCTGAGCTCTATCCTCAGTCTGAAAGCGGAGGACAATTCCTTTACGAGTTCGCGAAAGTCCACCCTGCCGTCGGCGGTGAAGTAGAACACCACCTTGCTGCCGTCGAAGGCAAATTCGCAGTCGACGATCTTCATGACTAGCCCGCACTTTTCAGCCTTTTCGCGTGCGAGCTTCATGGCGCCCTCCTTTCTGTCCTCGTTGCGGGCGACGGTCTCCCTGTCCTTATCGGTGGCGACGCGCACGACGGGCTTCAGGGGCGAGACTATTTTATCCTCGCCGACATCCATCTGCGGAACGACGACCGTGCCGTATTCAAGCCCGCGGGAAGTTTCGACTATTACATCGGTGCCCTTTTCATAGGTACCTTTTCCGGGTGCAAAGTAGTAAACTTTGCAGCTGTTTTTAAATTTTACACCAACAATTTTTTCCATTTATCGTTCTCCGTAATCACGCCCGCCGTAAGGTCGAAAATAAGGGAGGAGAAATTTGCGTTGAATTTGTTGTCCTCCAATGCCTTATTTACCGCCCCCACCGCGTAGATGAGCGCGGGGCGGGTGAAGTTTGAACGGCACATATCACCGCGCGAAAGGTCTTTCAGCTGCGAAAAATATATGCGCTGTATCTGTCTAAGCAGTTCGCCTTTTTGCTTTACGTCGGCATACTTCAAGCTGACGTCGCCCGCCTCTGCGAGCGTATGCGCCGAGCATATCTCCTGCGCGGCCGATAAAATTTCGCCGAACCATCCGCCCGAGACCATGGCGACGGCCTGTCCGAAGATGCCCGCACAGCTTGCCGCGGCGAGTGAGTTTGTCCTTTCGTCCCCGCCCATGCGGTTGAGCGCGGAGAGGATTGCGCCCTCGGAAAATGGCTCAATCTCCAAAAGTTTTACGCGTGAGCGCACCGTCTGCAACACGGGCGAAAGGGAGGTTGCACCGAGGAGGAAATACACGCCCTGAGGGGGCTCCTCCAACACCTTCAAAAGCTTGTTCTGCACCATGGCGGAGGCTTGGTCGAAGTCGGTGAAGATGTAAAGCTTCTTGTCGCCCTCAATGGGCTTAAGGGCGCAGTCAGCGGCGATTTCGTCGGCGTCGGACACGGCGGGCTTTTTGCCCTCGGCGGGGTAAACTTTTACGTCCGAAAAGCTTTCGCCCATTATGAGCGACCCCTCGCGGGAGCTTTCGTCCGTCTTAAAGAGGGCGAGGGCGAAGTATTTTAAGGCGAAGCGCAGGTATGCGCCGTCCTGAAAGTACAGCATATATGCGTGCGAAGCGCGGTCTGCCCGTGCGTCGCGCGAAAATATTTTGTATGCCGTTGTACCTTGAAGAAGTTGACGCATAATGTGCGGCCTCCGCCGCTTAAAGTGCGGCTTTCGGCCGCATGAAATGTTGCCTGTGCAACGTGAAAAGCGCCTATGGGCACTTCTCCCCTTTGTCATTTCGACCAACGCGGAGAAATCTCGGAGCTACCATTGTCGCGCTTATTGCGCAGATTTCTCGACTTACGCTCGAAATGACAATGGTAGCGACGGACAAAGGGGGAATATGATTACATTTTGCCATAACTTGCCTTTTTCAAAGGCAAACTTCACAAAAGCACTGCTTTTACTTCACAGCGCATTGCGCTACTTCACTTTGCGGCAGCGCCGCAAAACTTCACGTTAAATGACTTCGTTTGGGGGATTTCTCCACTTCGCACCCTTCGGGTGCTTCAGTCGAAATGACAGAGAGAGGCACGCCACGCCTTCGGTCACCCGACGGGCATTAACGTATAATATTTTTTTCTGCAAGCAGCTGCCATATCTTGTCGCTCGTCTGATACTTTGTGCCCGAGCAGTCGACGGGGTAAATTTCGGGATAATCTTTCATGAGGGACAGATAGCCGTTGTAGACCTTGGTGTGGAAGGCAAGGCCCAACTGTTCGATTCTGTCGTCCTCGTCGGCGCCGTGCTTGCGGGCAAAGGCGCGTTCGGGCGGGATATTCAAAAATATTGTCAGGTCGGGGCGACAGTTTTGTATGGCAAAGGAGTTGATGGACGCCACATATTGCTCGCCCAATCCCCTTGCTATGCCCTGATAGGCGAGGGAGGAGTGGATATATCGGTCGCAGATGACCAACTTGCCCGCTTCGAGGGCGGGAAGAATTTTTTCCTTTACATGCTGTACGCGTGCGGCGGCGTAGAGAAGGGCTTCGCACTCGTCGCACATGGCGGTGTTCTTGCCGTCGAGGATGATTTCGCGTATGCGCTCGGCAATGGGGCTGCCGCCCGGTTCACGCGTTAAAATGTAGTCGACGCCCGCCTCGTCGAGGCGTGCAGATAGAAGTTTTAACTGCGTGCTCTTGCCTGAGCCCTCGCAGCCCTCGAAGGTTACAAAGGTGCCTTTCATTTTTTTACCACTTTTATCTTTCCGTCGGCTATGCCGAAGGTGTTTTTGCTGTTTTTAAGAAGTTCTACCGCCCTTTCGGTGACCATTTCGCCCGCGATGACGACGGGCAGGCAGGGGGGCGTTATTCCTACGTTTGCTGCGCTCATTCTGCCCGCCGACTGTTCGAGGGGAACATATTCTGCCTGCGCCTTGAGAGCGTAGAGGAAGGAATATGAGCGCGGCGAGGGGGGAAGGAGCGGGGGTTTTTCCTCAAAGGTGCCCGCAATCTTTTTGTTGGCGACGAGGCCCATCAAGGCGAGGGCGAGGTCGTCCAACTGATTCTTAGTAGTGGCGGGTGACAGATAGAAGAGGAGGTATCTTCCGTCGTTCATCTCGGCATATATGCCCTTCTTTTCCAACTTTTCCTGCGCTATGTCTGGAGAGATGCCGAGGGGTTTGAAGTCGACGGCTATCTTTGCCCAATCGGCGGAGGGGTAGAAGGTAAAGGCCGAAAGATTGCTCTTGAACTGCATTGCCGCCTCGCGGGCTCTTTTGTAGAGGTCGGGTCTGTTCTTGTAATACTTGACGCCGTATTCGACGGACGCCATTACAGGGTAGCTCGGCGAGGTGGTGCGGAAGATGGACAGCGCCTCTTCGGCGAGGTCGATCAATTTTTGGTTGTTGACGCACACATATGCGCCCTGCGTTAAGGTGGGCAGAGTCTTGTGCGCACCGTCCACCCACATGTCGGCATACAGTCCGCAGTAGCCCGCCCTGTCCTCGCCTATGGCGAGGTGGGCGCCGTGGGCGCCGTCGCAAAAGAGCAATCTATCGTTGGCCTTCAAGACGGCGGCATATTGGTCTAACGGGGCTATATTGCCGTAGTAATCGGGCGAGGGCATTATCATGCCCGCTATGTTTACATCGTTGACAATTAGCCGCTCTATCAGCTCGGGGTCGGGGGGGAGGAGAACGCCTTCAAGCTCTTCTCCCTGCACTATTACGGGTTCAACGCCTAATATGCGGCAGGCATTGAACACGCTCTTGTGGCTGTTGCGGGGAACGATGAGCTTGTTGCCGAACTTGGAGGCGACGTACACGCACGCCATTACGCCCGAGGACGAGCCGTCGGTAGTTATATAGGCGCGCTTTGCGCCGACAATTTCGGCAATGTCGTTCTGCGCCATGGCAATGGCGCCCGTGGGGTGCTGCAGATAGTCCGAAAAGGACAGTTCGGTTATGTCCCTTTTAGCCATGGGAAATACCCGCGCAAAATTGAGCGCGCCCTTGTGGCCGGGCATGTGAAAGCGCAACCTGTCCCGCAGCACATACTTATTGAGTTGGTCGAGTATATGATATTTATAGGGCATTTGACAGGAAATGTACAATTTTCGTCATCTTGAGCGAAGCCGAAGGTGGAGTCGAAAGATCTAGCTCGATTACTGCCCGACAAGATACATTCGACTACGGGCTTGTCGCCCTTCGCTCAGTATGACAATCCCCCCTCGGTTTGCCTTGGCAAACCGTCGACAGATTGTCAAGCAAGTGCAACACATTAAGAGGCAAAGACTTCAGCGGGAGTTAGCCAACCGAGACATTTGCGCGGGCGGTTATTTATCAGTTCAACCACTCTGTCAACG
>CALVPX010000035.1 GCA_944354265.1 uncultured Clostridia bacterium
GACCTTAAACTTCTCGAAAAGTTGTCTTAATTTTCGCGCAATATATACTTCGCATCTCATTGTCGCGTTTACGGGTCTGCTCAGTCATTTACATTTTAGTAAACTCCTTCGCAGCTTCCGCACGCTCCGCGACCTGCTCGTATCTATTGCACGAAAAATCTGTAGACCGAACTTAATAATTATAAAACCGCGGCGGCGCACTTAGTGCGCCGCCGCTTAACCATATTTTAGCCTCCTTTGTGTAAAGGGAGGTGGCACACGGAGCATAAGCGGAGTGTGACGGAGGGATTGTTTTCAGCATATTTCACCCTGTCATTTCGACCAAGCCCGCCAAACGCGTATTATAAACCTTAGCACTCGCGCAAAACTGTAGTATTTGCGCGAAGAGGAGGGGCAACGGAGTAAATATGCAAGGCGTGTATCCACGTCTTGCATAAAGCAAAGTTTGCCCCGACGAGGAGAATTCTCCCAAGCATAGTCAAACATTGCAAAGCCCCTGCGGATCTATCCGCAGGGGCAAATTGTATATTGACATTGAGTGTTGGCTATTGTATAATTTAAACATAATAAAATTGGTTGTCAATAAAAGAGAAATGGAAAATAAAAACAAACATCTATTCGATATAATAATGACGTCGATAGTCGTCGCCGTAGCGGTTACCGCTATAGTATTGGCTATAGTAGTCCGTTTTATTTGACTTAATTTTGCGTCAAGCAATTTTTGCGGCAGTACGTCATTCATGAGGGTAATATGAAAAGGAAGGATCCTGAAAAAAGATTTCAGAATATAATAGCGCTCATATTGTTTTCGGCAATAACTGTAGAGAGTATAATATATGCAATATGCAAGCCCGAACCTGCGTTTTGCGTGCTCATTTTCGGCTTTTCATGCGTCGGCATACTCATTGTCCGCTTTGCATATGGCATTGCAAAGTCAAAAAATGAAATGCGTGCGGCAACCGAGGAGCGCGAAGACACTGCGTGTAGCCACGAACCCTCGGACGCCGCCGTCATTATCATAAAGTTAGTCGGATACGTAGTCATGCTGTTCAGTCAGGTGTTTGCTTTTTTGTTTTAAATTAATAACAACAACGGCGGGCGCACCGATAGGTGCGCCCGCATATTTTTATTGACAACATAAGCAAAGTATTATATAATATTGACAAATTCAATACGGTAGTATCAGGCATGCTCCTGTGCTACGGGCAAGGGCGGTCTTGGCGGTTAGCCACTTCCCAAAAAGGGGGTGATATTATGACGAAAGAAGAAATAATGTTATTACTTATGCTGTTAATCGGCAAAAGCGACGACATTACAATCACGTTCAACAAACAGAGCGTATCAGTTCGCATAAAAAAATAACTGCCTAGAGTTTCGAGCAGGCAGTTATTTTATAATAACTAATTCGGACTAACCGTTAATGGTTCCGCCCTTGTTCTATTTTTATTATATCAATTTCCACCATAAATGTCAATAGTTTAAAGACAAAAAAATCTACCTTTAATGTGGCGGGCGCACCTATCGGTGCGCCCGCCGCTGTTCCATATTGTAGCCTCCACTTTTTTAAAAGGGGAGGTGGCACCCAAAGGGTGACGGAAGGGTTTGCTCTTAAAATTACTACCTCATTTTACTTCAAATACTGCTTAAAGAAGCTTTCAATCTTGTCAAAGGGAATGATGTCCGTGCGGTCGTAAAGGTCGGTGTGCACCGCGCCGGGAATAATCAAAAGCTCCTTGTTTTCGGGGCAGGGATTGCCGTCCATCATGTGCGCATAGGCGTCGCGCGAAAAATAGCAGCTGTGCGCCTTTTCGCCGTGAATTATCAGAACGGCGCTGCGTATCTCGTTGGAGTACTGCAGAATGGGCATGTTCATGAAGGACATGCACCCCGTAACGTTCCAACCTTCGTTGGAGTTTAAGGAGCGGGGGTGGTAGCCCCTCGCCGTCTTGTAGTAGTCGTGGTAGTCCTTGACAAAGAAGGGCGCGTCCTCGGGCAGGGGGTCAACAACGCCACCGCCGCGCACATAGCTGCCGCTTGCATAGTCCTTTGTCCTCTGCGCGTTGAGTGCAACGCGCTTTGCATGTCTCAGCTCTTCGCTGTCCTCGCCGTCAAAGTAACCCTTGGCGTTTACCCTCGTCATGTCGTACATGGTCGAGGAGACCGTCGCCTTTATCCTCGTGTCCAAAGCCGCGGCGTTGAGCGCCAATCCGCCCCAACCGCATATGCCTATTATGCCGATTTTTTCGGGGTCGACCTCGTCGCTGTTCGAAAGGTAGTCCACGGCCGCCTGAAAGTCCTCGGTGTTTATGTCCGGCGAGGCCATATACCGGGGCGTACCGCCGCTCTCGCCCGTGAACGAGGGGTCAAAAGCTATGGTCAGAAATCCTCTCTCGGCCATGGTCTGCGCGTACAGGCCCGCTGCCTGCTCCTTGACTGCGCCGAAGGGACCGCACACGGCTATCGCGGGCAGTCTGCCGCCTGCGTTCAGCGGCTTGTATAGGTCTGCGGCAAGGGTTATCCCGTAGCGGTTAAAAAATGTAACTTTGCGGTGCTCGACCCTGTCGCTCTCTTTAAAGGTCTTGTCCCAATTGTTTTCAAGTTTAAGTTCCTGCATGTCGTCGCCTTCGTTTTTTCTATATTATAATCCCTCGCCCCGCCGCTGTCAAATGTCTGTTTTTTATGCCTTTGCATAAATAATTGTAATGGCTGCCGCCCTCTCATGACATATAGTACACCACGCCCTTGAATATGGCGTAAGCAATCTCGCCGCGGTAATCGGCGTCGCACAGCAGCTGTTCGTCCTCGGCGTTGGACAAAAAGGCGCACTCAACGAGAATGGAGGGGGAGGCGGTGCACTTTAGCATGTAGTAGTCCCCCGCAAGCGCCGTGTTGCTCTCCACCCCGCCCGAAAGTTCGTTCATATACTTCTGCACGCACTCGGCAAGCTGTTTTCCGCTCCCGCTGTCGGGATCGTAGAACACATGGCTTCCCCGCCGCGAAGGAAGGGGGCAGGTGTTTTGGTGAATGGATATCACCATGTCGGCGTTGCACTCCTCTATGATCTCTTTGCGCTTTTGCATGTCGCGCATTTTAAACCCCTTTGAAGTGCTGCCGTACAGCCCCGCCTGCGTGCTCCTCGTCATAACGCAGTTGAATCCCGCGTTTACAAAACAGCCCCTCAGCTCCTTTGCTATGGCAAGGTTGATGTCGCTCTCCTTTACGTCAGTGTTTACGCCGTAAACGCCCGCGTCAATTCCCCCGTGCCCCGCGTCGATAACTATCGTCGGCGAACCGTTCTCCGCCGAAGCCGACTGCGCGTATATTCCCGCACACACGCCTATGGCCGCGCCGCACAGCACTATGCCTGTAACTATGGCTATCGTTTTCTTGCCTGCAATCAACATTTTCACGGTATATACTACTTTACGATTGCATTTTTTATGCAAAAGTGCTATAATTTAAACATATATGTTTAACCCTTCAAAACGGCTGACAATTCAACAGGCAAAACAACTTTCGCCCGTAACGTTGGCGTTTGTGGGCGACGCGGTCTATTCGCTCTATATCCGCTCGCGGCTCGTGCTGACTGCCGACAGGCGCCCTGCCGAGCTTCAGAAACTCGCCTCAAAGAGCGTCTCCGCCCACGGACAGAGTCAGCTCTTGGCAACGCTCGAACAGCGGCTGACAGAGGAGGAGCACGAAATTTTCCTCCGCGGCCGCAACGCCAAAAAGGCGACCAAGAGCAAGAATGCCGACGTGGCCGAATACAACCGTTCAACGGGTTTCGAGGCCGTTATGGGCTTTTTGTACCTCACCGGCAACGATGAGAGGATAGAACAACTACTCGGGGAATGACTCATGCAGACAGAGGGAAGAAACGCCGTCCTTGAACTTTTAAAGAGCGGCGCCACCATCGAAAAGATAATGATAGAAAAGAACCCTCAGGGCTCTTTGAATAAAATATTCGCCCAAGCGCGCTCAAACGGAGTGCGCGTGCAGTTTGTCGACAAAAAGGTGCTCGACAAACAGTCCGTCACGGGCAAACATCAGGGCTGCATAGCCTTTTCAACCGACTATAAATATGCCTCTTTGGAGGATATAATATCGGGCTGCACGCCGTCGGAGGGCTTTGTAATTCTCTGCGACGGAATTGAGGATGTGCACAACCTCGGCTCCATAATAAGGGTGGCGGAGTGCGCCGGCGCAGACGGCGTATTAATCCCCTCCAACAATTCGGCAAGCGTAACCGAGGCGGTCATCCGCATTTCTGCGGGCGCCGCCAACCACATAAAGGTGGCAAAGGTCAATTCCATAAACAACGCCGTCGAAAAGCTCAAGGAGGCGGGCTTTTGGCTGTACGCCTTGGAGGCCGACGGCACAAGCATATACGATGCAAATTTAAAGGGCAACGTCGCCCTCGTCGTCGGCGGCGAGGACAGCGGAGTTAAACGCCTCACCCGTGAAAGGTGCGACTTCACCCTGTCAATTCCCCTGCGCGGCAAGGTAAATTCCTTAAACGCCTCCGTGGCGCTCGGCATAGCCGCGTATGAGGTGGTAAAGACCCGCCTATGACCGACAACGAGTTGATTTCCGCCTTCCGCGGCGGCAGCAGCTCCGCCTGCGAGGAGCTTTTGAACAAATACAAACCCGTCGTCCTGCGCGTCGCCCGCCGCTTCTTTCTCTCCGGCGGGGAGACTGAGGACTTGGTGCAGGAGGGCATGTGCGGCCTCTATTCGGCCATGCAGAGCTTCAAATCGGGCGACTTTGCGCCCTACGCCTACGCCTGCATCAAAAACCGCATAGTCGACGCGGTCAAGCACTCCGAAAGCTGCAAAAACCTGGCCCTCAACAGCTCGCTGTCCATCGACGGCGAAGCCCTCTCTGTGCCCTCGGCAGATATTAATCCCGAGGACGAACTCATAAATTCCGAAAGCCGGGACGAGCTGTCCGCCTTAATGCGCGAACACCTGTCCCCGCTCGAATACAAGGTCATGTCTATGTATGTCGACGGCGCCGGCATGACTGAAATGTGCTCCGCCCTCGGCAAAAATTATAAGAGTATCGACAACGCAATCAACCGCTCAAAGAGCAAACTGCAAAAAATATTAGGAGGCTGAAATGGCTTATCTGGCGTTTTACCGCACCTTCCGCCCGACCACCTTCGATGAAGTCGTCAGGCAGGAACACATAGTCAAAATTTTGAAAAATCAAATAAACGCCGATAAAATAGGTCACGCCTATCTCTTCTGCGGCCCCCGCGGCACGGGCAAGACCACGCTTGCAAAAATTTTTGCGCGCGCCGTCAACTGCGAACACCCCGTCGACGGGTCGCCGTGCGGCAAGTGCCCCACATGCAGGGCGCTCGCCTCGGGCGCCAATATGGACATTGTCGAAATAGACGCTGCCTCCAACAACGGTGTCGACGAAATGCGCGACCTGCGCGAAAAAATTCAGTATCCCCCCGTGGCGGGCAGAAAAAAGGTGTACATCATCGACGAAGTCCACATGCTCTCGCCCTCGGCGTTCAACGCCGTGTTAAAGACGCTTGAAGAGCCTCCCGCCCACGCCCTGTTCATCCTCGCCACAACCGAACCGCAAAAGATTCCCGCAACCATCCTTTCGCGCTGCATGCGCTTTGACTTCAAGCTCATCCCCCGCGAGGATTTGGAACAGCTCATAAAGCGCGTGTTTAACGCAACGGGCAAGGAGTACGAGGAGGAGGCGGTCTCCGCCATCGCCCGCGCGGGCGCAGGCAGCGCAAGGGACAGCCTGTCCATTGCAGACATGTGCGCCTCTTACACCACGGGCAAGCTCACCTATGACGACGTAAACGCCGTCCTCGGCGCGGCAGACTTCTCGTCCGTCGCAAAAATTGTCAACTTCATGTTTGAAGGCGACGCCCCGTCCGCCCTCTCCGCCGTAGAGGAGGTGCTCTCAACGGGCAAGGGGGTGGGAACGCTTTGTAAGGATTTGCTTACTTTCCTTAATAATGTCGCCATAGCCAAGCTGTGCAAAAACGCCAAAGAAATTTTGTCCCTCCCTGAGGACAGATTTTCCCTTTTATATTCCTCGGCCGAGCGCGCCGACGGCCACAAAATTCTGCGCACCACCGAAATTTTATCGGCCTGCGAAAGCGATTTAAGGTACGCCCTCAACGGCTCAGTCACCTTAGAGACGGCAATTTTAAAGTGCTCCCTCCCTCAGGACGACTACAATATAGACTCCCTCATCTCCCGCGTAACCGCATTGGAGAAAAAGGTGGAGGAGGGCGTAAAGGTGCAAGTGCAAAACATTTCGCCCGCGACCTCCGCGTCCGGAACGGCTCAGCCCTCGCCGTCGGTAAAAACGCTCGTACAGGAAAGTAAGGAAGAGGAAAAGCCCACCCAAAAGCCTGTGCAAAAGGTCAGGCCGGCCCTCTCGGCAATGGAGGGCGACAATCCCTTCGCGGGCGAGGCAAAGCCCCGTCCGCAGCCCGCTGAGGCAGTGGCTGAGGACAGTCAGCCCACGCTGTGGGACAACGCCCCTCCCCCCGCGCACGCCGGCTCGCTTTCAGAGGAGCAGAAGGGCAAGGTGTTCGGGAGCCTGTTAAAGTCATTCCGCACCACTCGCCGCAACGCGGTGCTGTTCACCCTCTGCATGGACCTCGAAAGTTCCTTCGAGGGCGACACCTTAATTCTGAGCACCGAGACCGACGCCGTGTTCAAGGCATTGAACCGCGAGGAGAACGCCCGCTTCATCCGCGAAGCTTTGGCAGACCTCGGCGTGTTCGCGTTTGAAGTCAGGCTCAAACCCAAGGGCGAAAGCAAGTGGGAGAGCGCCGAGCGCCGCTTAAAGGAAAATTTCAAGGGAATAGATATTGATATAAAATAACGGCAAATTATTTAAAATAATCTCTCACCTCAACGCAACATTTATGTTGCATTTCACGCCGCCGTTGATACGGCAAATTGAAATGAAGTGTTCAGGCGGCATTTCACGGTGCGTCAGCACCATTTCACGCGGCCAATAACCGCATTTCACAATAAATAATAAACAAGGAGACTTAAACCATTATGGCAGGATATAAAGGCGGCGGCATGGGCGGCAACATGCAGAACATCATGAAGCAGGCTCAGAAGATGCAGGAACAGATGCAGGAAGTCGACAAGCAGCTCGACGATTGGGAAATCGTCGGCACTTCGGGCGGCGGCACAGAGGGCGACGAAACCGTCGTCGTCTACATGAACGCCAAAAAGATAATCAACGGCATAGAGTTCGGCTCCGCCATCTCCTCAACCGTCGACCTCTCCGACGAGGACGACGTCGAAATGCTCGAAGATTTAATCATGGCGGCCATCAACGACGGCTACAAAAAGGCAGAGGCCGTCTACGAGGAGAAAATGGGGCCCTTCGGCAACATGGGCGGCCTCGGCGGCCTGTTATAAGGCGGACTTTGTTAGATGGAAATTTTCATTCAGCCTATAGGAAAGCTTATAAACGAGTTTTCCAAGCTGCCCGGCGTCGGCAAAAAGACGGCGCAGAGGTACGCATATAAAATAGTCAATATGTCCAAGGAGGAGGCGGAGGAGTTCGCCCGCGCAATAGTAGAGTGCAAGCAAAAGGTGCGCTACTGCAAAATTTGCGGCAACTTCTCTGAAGGCGAAGTCTGCGATGTCTGCAAAACGCGTGACAAGTCCATAATCTGCGTCGTGCGCGACCCCCGCGACGTCGTCGCCATGGAAAAACTGCGCGAATATAAGGGCGTCTACCACGTCCTTCACGGCGTCATCTCCCCCATGGAGGGCATCGGCCCCAACGATATAAGAATAAAGGAACTCTTGGCCCGCATAGACGGCTCGGTAAAGGAGGTAATCATGGCCACCAATCCCGACGTCGAGGGCGAAGCCACCGCCATGTATATAGCAAAGCTGTTAAAGCCGCTCGGCGTGAACGTCACCCGCCTCGCCCACGGCATACCCATAGGCGGCGAGCTTGAATACACCGACGAGGTAACGCTATCCCGCGCCCTGTCAGAGAGGAAGGCGCTATGAATGTCTCCGTCCTCGGCTGCGGCAGGTGGGGCTCCTTCCTCGCGTGGTATCAGGCCACTGTGCTCTGTAACAGCGTAATACTGTGGGGCGAAAGTGGGCGCAAGTCCTTCGAACAGCTCAAAAACGAGGGCAAAAACGAATACGTCACCCTCGACCCCTCAATCACCCTCACAGACGACCTGTCCCTCGCCGTCACCTCTGCCGACATAATAATAATTTCAATCAGCTCGCAGGCTCTGCGCTCCTTTCTGCCCAAGGTCACCCGCTTTGACCTCACGGGCAAAATCTTTGTGCTCTGCATGAAGGGCATAGAGGAGGGTACGGGCAAGCGCCTGACCGAGGTCGCCGCAGAGTGCGGCATAGATCCACAATCAACCGCCGTTTGGGTGGGCCCCGGCCACATTCAGGCGTTCGTAAAGGGCATACCCAACTGCATGCTCATCGACAGCGCAAATCCCGACCTCACAAAATACCTCGCCGACTCCTTCAAGAGCAACTTGATCCGCTTCTATTACGGCAACGACCTCATCGGCACCGAAGTCGGCGCCGCCGCAAAGAATGTCCTCGGCATAGTCGCGGGCGTTTTGGACGGCTGCGGCTATTCAAGCTTAAAGGGTCCCCTTATGTCCCGCGGCGCTTTCGAGGTTGCCTCCTTAATCAAGGCCATGGGCGGCAACTTCAATTCGGCCTACGGCCTCGCCCACCTCGGCGACTACGAAACGACCCTCTTTTCCGAATACTCCAACAACCGCCGCTACGGCGAACTCATGTCGCAGGGCGTGCGCTTCACAAAGCTTGCAGAGGGCGTAATGACCGCTAAGGCCATGAAGGAATTGGGGGAAAAGTATTCAATTGAGCTGCCCATCACCAACGCCGTGTACGAGGCGTGTTTTCTCTCCCACGCCTTCGAGGGCGGGGACGGAAAGGAACAGTGCATGCAAATAATTTTAAAATTATTTGAGCGTCAAACAAAAACGCAGTTTTACGATAAATAGCGCGGTAATTATTTGCCGATTGCGCGGCAATATGTTAGAATAATACCGTTTGAAAATTTTTGATTAAAAGAAGAATATAAGCTGATGATTAGAAATGATTTGCGCAATGTAGCAATTATCGCCCACGTCGACCACGGCAAAACCACCCTCGTCGACGCCATGTTGAAACAATCCCACACTTTCCGCGAAAATCAGGCGGTCGATGAAAGGGTTATGGACTCCAACGCCCTCGAGCGCGAAAGGGGCATAACCATTCTCGCAAAAAATACGTCCGTGCACTACAACGGCGTAAAAATTAACATTGTCGATACCCCCGGCCACGCCGACTTTTCGGGCGAGGTCGAGCGCGTAATGATGATGGTCAACGGCGTTCTAGTCCTCGTCGACGCCGCCGAAGGCCCCATGCCCCAAACCCGCTTCGTCGTGCAGAAGGCTCTCGAAATGGGGCACCGCCTCATAATCGTCGTCAACAAAATCGACCGTCCCGACGCCCGTTTAAACGAAGTTCAGGACGAAATTTTAGAGCTTTTATTAGAGCTCAACGCCTCTGACGATCAGCTCATGTCCCCCGTGGTGTGGTGCTCGGGTCGCGACGGCACTGCCACCCTCGATTTAAACACACCCGGCAAGGATCTTACGCCCTTGTTCGACACCATTTTAAACCACATTCAGCCCATGGAGGTAGATGCCGATGGCCCCGAGCAGATTCTCTGCTCGTCCATCGACTACAACGACTACGTCGGCCGCATAGGCATCGGCCGCATAGAGCGCGGCACGGTAAAGGCGGGGCAGTCTGTCGTCGTCACCAACTACAATAACCAATCTTTGAGGCAGCCGGGCAAAATTGTCAACCTCTATCAGATCGAGGGTCTCAACCGCGTCAACTGCGACGAGGCCAAGGCGGGCGACATCGTCTGCTTCTCTGGTCTCGACAAAATAAACATCGGCGACACTGTCTGCTCGCCCGAAGCCGTAGAACCCCACAAGTTCGTAAAGATAACCGAACCCACCGTGGAGATGACCTTCTCGGTAAACGATTCGCCCTTTGCGGGCAGGGACGGCAAGTTGGTTACCACAAGGCACCTGCGCGACAGGCTCTTCCGCGAACTGCTGCGCGACGTGTCGTTAAGGGTGGAGGAGACCGACTCTGCCGACAGCTACCGCGTCTGCGGCAGGGGCGAAATGCACCTCTCCATTCTCATTGAAAATATGCGCCGCGAGGGCTACGAATTTCAGGTCTCAACCCCCCGCGTAATGTATAAATATATCGACGGTCAGAAGTACGAACCAATCGAGCGCCTCATCGTCGACATTCCTGAGGAAGCTTCGGGCGCTGTGTTCCAATCCATGGGCAACCGCAAGGGCGAACTTCTGCACATGTCGGCTGTCGGCAGCCGCACCCGCCTCGAATTTTTAATTCCCGCCCGCGGCCTCTTCGGCTACAAGTCTGAATTTCTCACCTCCACCAAGGGCGAGGGCGTAATGAACAGCGTGTTCTTCGAGTATCAGCCCTACAAGGGCGATTTGAACCGCCGCTCAACGGGGTCTCTCGTCGCATTCGAAACGGGCGAAGCCGTAACTTACGGCCTGTATAACGCTCAGGGGCGCGGCACTCTCTTCATCGGCCCCGGCACTCCCGTCTACGAGGGCATGGTAATAGGCGAAAGCCCCAAAAACGAGGACATCAACGTCAACGTCTGCAAGACCAAGCACCTCACCAACACCCGTTCGTCCAACTCTGACGACGCTCTCCGCCTCATAACTCCCAAAAAGATGAGCCTTGAGGAGTGCCTCGAATTCATCGGCGACGACGAACTTTTGGAGGTCACGCCCAAAAACATCCGCATCCGCAAGCGCATACTCGACAGCGAACTGCGCGCCAAGGCCGCTGCAAAAATCCGCAAAGGCCTAGCGTAAAAAGTTTTGCTCGTCCCTTCTGTGTCATTTCGACCAAAGCGCCTGAAAGGGCGCTGCGCGGAGAAATCCCCCAAACGCAGTCAGCGGCACTCCTTTGTCATTTCGGCTTCTTCCCTTTGTCATCTTGAGCGAAGTCGAAAGATCTCGGAGCGTAGCGACGGACAAAGGGCAGAGTACAGTTTCGCTCGAAAAATCAATTTGTCAGGCAAACCATGATAAAGCACTTAATGTACATTGAACTCAAAACGGGCTACAATGATGACGGCCCCGCATGGATAGGCTATGTAAAGACCTCAAAGACGGGCAAGACAATCTACTTCAACGACCACGCCTTTCAGAAGTACAACGGCGAGGGCAATTATGTCGACGTTGAAAGCGGCGAAGGGTATTGGATTTCGGGCGTGAAGAAGAGGGAGAGCAACCGCCATTGGGCGGGACACGGCAAAATTGCCATAGACAGGCGCGCCGTAGAAGAGTTTCTTGCGCTCAAGGGAATGGAGCAACTGCCCTCGGGCTATGAGGTGGTCGACATAGCCGACAACTTCCCCGTGGAGCGGGTAAAAGACCTCTTAAACCAAAGTGAATGCTGATAGCTAAAAGTGCGGCGGGGACTGCAAAATTTTGCAGTCCCCGCCGCACTTTATAATATTATTTTTAACCACAACTCTTCATTATTCACTCGTCACTTTTCACTATAAGCTCATATTCCCTGTCCCCGCAGCATAAAGTAATACACGGGAGGCGGATATATGGAAAATAGCAATAACAGTGCGGTCGAACAGCACACCTTGAACATTGAAAACACAAAGCGCATAACGGCCACGGGTATAGAGGGCGTGCGCGACTTTTCGCCCTCGCAGTTCACGCTCGTGTATGCCGGCGGCAGAATAACGGTGGGGGGAACGGACATGAAAATTACCGCCTTCTCCAAACAGACGGGCGCCTTTGCCGCAACGGGCACGATAAGCTCGGTAAAATACCTCGCCGCAAGCGAGGGACTCAAGAAAAAGCTCTTTAAATGAGTCAGATAACCATCTTTTTCATATGCGCCGCCTGCGGAATTGTCAGCGGCGTATTTTACGATTTTTTGTACGCCGTGCGCACTGCGGCGCGCGTGCTTGCGCCCGCGCGCCGCAAACTTTTATGGGCGGTGACCTTTGCGTGCGACGTAATTTATTTCTGCATTTTGGCCGTCATCTTTCTAGTCGTCTCGCATATCTTCTCGTTTTACGAGCTCCGCGCCTACATGATAGCCTCTCTCGCGCTCGGAGCACTCATTTATTTAAAAAGTTTTCATATAATTGTTGCATTTTTAATAAATAAAGTGTATAATATTATAACTAAAAGCATACTCAAAAGGAGGACAGCGCGTGCAGAACGAAGAAAAGAGAAAAAGAATAATCGCCGCAGTCACGGTGGCGGGCGTAATTCTTATCGTCATTCTCTTCGCCGTCGTCATCTATCAGATAATAGAAATAAGCGTGCTCAGCGAACGCAGAAACCGTCTGCGCGAAGAGTATGAAAATACGCTCGAACAAATCGTCGAAGGTAACGATTGGTTGGAAAATTACGAACTCAACGAGGATGCAATAATGTACCAACTCGCCCTTCAGAACGGCTACAGGCCGAGGTAACTTAATGAAAATTGCTGCAATAGATATCGGTTCAAATTCCGTTCGCCTTATGATGTGGGCGGACGGAAAAACTTTATATAAGGCGCTCAACACCACCCGCCTCGGCGAAGGCCTCGTCTCCACGGGCGCAATGACGGGCAGCGCCATCTCACGCACTGCCGCCGCCATACGCGATTTTAAATTGCGGGCGGAGAAAGAGGGCACGCAGAGGGTATATGCCTTTGCAACTGCGGCCGTCCGCTCGGCCTCCAACCGCGCAGACTTTTTAACGGCTGTCAGAGAGGTCGCCGGCATAGACGTCGACGTCATCTCGGGCGAGGAGGAGGCGCGTATAGGCATTCTCGGTGCATTGGGCTACGGCGACGGCGGCATCATCGACGTCGGCGGCGCCTCCACCGAAATAACCCTCCAAAGGGGCGGCAAAAAGCTGTACAGTCACTCGGCAAATATAGGCACCGTTCGCCTGTTCGACGCCTGCGGCAGGGACGGGGACAAGCTGTCGCGCTATATAGAGGGCGCTATCGCCGAATACGGAGATGTACCCTGCCAAGGGCTGACCATGTACGCCATAGGCGGCACGGCTACCACAATGGCCTCCGTCGCGCTCGCCCTAGAAGAGTACGACCCCGCCGTAATCGACGGAACCGTCGTCACTTTGGAGCGCGCCCGTCGCATGGCGGACGAGCTGTTGTCCTTGCCCGTCGAGGAGGTAAAGAGGGTAAAGGGCATGGAGCCCCGCCGTGCCGACGTAATAGGTGGCGGCTGCCTTTTAATGCGCGGCATAATGCAAAAGCTCGGCATATCCTCCATAACCGTCTCCGAGCGCGACAATTTAGAGGGCTACGTCCTCTCTAAGTTGGGCAAATCTTAAATTCGGCCATGAAAAGTAAAATAATCTTTGCCTGCGCCATAATCTGCAGCGTCGCCCTCGCCGCGGCGTGCGGTTACACCTTCTGCACCCGCTCGGCCTTTGCCCAAGGCGGCGCGCTCATTGCGGTCGCGGCATACATCGTCCTGCTGTTGGCAAGCATACCCGTGTGCGACCTCGCCCACGAGGGCGGCCATCTGTTCGTGGGCGCCTGCTGCAAAATGGGCGTAAAACTCAATAATTACCGCCCCTTCGCCCCGTCGTCGGTGGATGTAAATCCCAAGGGTCAAAAAAATATGCGCGGCAGAATGATTGCCACTTCGCTTGCGGGTATAGCGGTCAATGCCGCCATGTGCATAGTCGGCGCCATAGCCGCCTGTTTTTCGGGCGTGTTCGGCGCGTTCTGCGTAATTTTGCCGTACTCTGCGTACCTTTTTATAATCAACGCAGTCCCCGATGACCGCAACGGCGCTTCAAACGACGGCATGCTTGCGCACGAGCTGATATCGCTCACCCCGTCGGCGCAGGTCATGATAGCCATACTCAAAGTACAGGGCATGACGAATAGCGGCACAAAGCTCAAGGACGTGCCCGAAGAGCTGCTTTCAAACCTTCCGCAGCTGCCCGAGGACGACTTCAACTTCATAATTCTCACCCGTCTGCGCTACGAGTATTACCTCGCCCGCAGCGACATAGAGCTCGCCCAAAAATATCTCTCCCGATACAAATCTATCGAACAATACCTTCCCCCCGAATATCTCAACAAATGACCCCGCGCCTTCGCCGCGGGGCTTTTTGTATAACGAAAATTACGCGTTAGCCTTTAATAATCCTGCCCCCTTGTAAAAAGGGGGCGAACACCTCCCCAAGCCCCCCTTGTGTAAAGTGGGACGAACGAGGCACTTCATAGCACAACGGATACCCGTTGTGCGTGCCGAAGTGAGATGAGTGAGCGCTAAGTGCAAGGCGCGAACGGTGACCGAGCCGCCATGCCATTACATTTATGGCGGCGAGACACAAAGGGGGGATTGTAGGCGGCGGAGCCGCCGTAGAAATTAAAGAATAGACAATCCCTCAGGCGCGTCCGCGCCAGGACAGATTGTCAAGCAAGTGCAACACATTAAGAGACAAAGACTTCAGCGGGAGTTAGCCAACCGAGACATTTGC
>CALVPX010000036.1 GCA_944354265.1 uncultured Clostridia bacterium
GAAGAGCTGTATAAAAGAACGGGCATTCAGTTTCAGCCGTTCAACACAATATATCAGCTGTATGAGGATAAAAAACGTGAAAGGCTGTACGCTGCCACCGATTTTTTAATGGTTCCCGAATACCTCGATTTTCTTTTGACGGGCGTTATGAAAAAGGAATACACCAACGCCACCACTACGGGACTTTTGGATGCCGAAACGGGCAATTGGTGCGGGGATATCATCGATTTACTCGGTTTTCCGAAGGAGATGTTCGGCAAACTCTATGCCCCCGGTGAGAGCGTGGGAATGTTGAAACCCGAAATCGCCGCCGAGGTCGGCGGGCAGATAGAGGTAGTACTCTGCGCCTCGCACGATACGGCGAGCGCAGTGGAGGGCATATATATGCAGGGCAACCATCCCTACATCTCATCGGGTACTTGGTCGCTTTTGGGAATTAAATCGCCTGCCCCGCACACCGATGAAAGCAGCCGTGCGGGCAACTGGTCGAACGAGGGCGGCGTAGGCTATGTGCGCTATCAGAAAAATATTATGGGCATGTGGGTAGTCAACCGCCTCAAAGAGGAACTGTGCCCCGAAAAGGATTTCGCTCAAATCGTAAGGGAGGCGGAGGACAGCGACTTTGAGGGCATTACCGACATAAACGCCCCCGCATTCCTCTCGCCCGAGAGTATGAAGGCGGCTTTTGATGACGCGTTTGCAGGTAAAGATAAAAAGCCGCACAAAGAGAGCGACTATTTTAAATGCGCCTATTTGAGCCTCGCCGCAAGCTATGCAAATTCTTTAAGAGAGCTTGAAGAGAACACGGGAATTAAAGCCGAAGAGCTCTATATAGTTGGCGGCGGCGCAAAGAATAATTATCTGAACAAACTCACGGAAGATTTTTGCAAAGTAAAAGTTATTGCCCTGCCCATTGAGGCTACGGCGATAGGCAACCTTAAAATACAGATAGAGAGAGGTAAAGCACAATGAATATGTACGAACTCGCAAAAAATGAATACGCTTCAATCGGCATTGATACCGAGGCGGCAATAAATTGCTTAAAGGATATTCCCGTGTCAATACACTGTTGGCAAGGTGACGACGTAATAGGGCTCGACGGCGGCGGGGCGCTCTCGGGCGGCATACAGACGACGGGCAACTACCCCGGCCGCGCGAGAAATTTTGAAGAGCTCAAGGCCGATATAAAAGAGGCGTTCTCCTTAATGCCCGGCAAAAAGAGATTGAATCTTCACGCAAGCTACGCCGTTTTAAACGGCGAACAGGTCGACCGCAACGCCTACCGCCCCGAACACTTCGCCCCTTGGGTGGACTTTGCAAAAGAACTCGGGCTTGACGGCATAGACTTCAACCCCACCATGTTTTCGCATAAAAACGTAAAGGACGGGCTGACTCTCTCCTCGCCCGATGAGAATATAAGAAAATTTTGGATAGACCACTGCATATCCTGCCTTAAAATAGCGGAGTACTTTGCCGAAGAATTCAACTCGCACTGCCTCGTCAATATATGGATACCCGACGGCTTCAAGGACGTCCCCGCCGACAGGCTGACGCCGAGACTCCGTTTAAAGGACAGCCTCGATAAGATTTTGGCCTGCGGATATGACCGCAGCAAAGTCGTGGTGGCGGTAGAGAGCAAGGTGTTCGGCATAGGCGTAGAGAGCTATACCGTGGGCAGCAACGAGTTCTATCAGAACTACGCGGCAAAAAATGACATCTGCTGCCTTTTGGATAACGGCCACTATCACCCCTTGGAATACGTCTCCGATAAAATTCCCGCTCTCTTGGCTTTCTACGATAAGCTCGCCTTGCACGTAACGCGCGGCGTAAGGTGGGATTCGGACCATGTAGTGCTCTTCGAGGACGAACTCAAGGAAATTGCAAAGGAAATTGTGCGCAATAATGCCACGGATAAGGTGATGATAGGCCTCGACTACTTCGACGCCTCAATAAACAGGCTTTCGGCGTGGGTGACGGGACAGCGTTCCATGGAAAAGGCGCTCTTATACGCCCTGCTCATTCCTCACGAAAAACTGCGTTCGTTGCAGGATAGTAGCGCATTTACCGAACTCATGGTGGCGCAGGAGGAAGTCAAGGATATGCCCTTCGGCGCGGTGTGGAAGGAGTATCTCTCCCGCGAGGGCTTAAAGGAAGATTACCTTACCGAAATAAAGAAATACGAAAGCGAGGTTTTAAATAAGAGAGTATGAAGGATATAATGAGAGCACCTTTCGTGCGCGAAATGTGCAAAACGGCATCAAATATGTACCGCCTGGGCTGGGACGAGCGCAACGGCGGCAATATAAGCTACCTGCTCAAAAATGAGGAAGTCGCCGAGTATTTAAACCTCGACAACGTAATAAGAACTATCCCGCTCATGGGCGTCAACGAAGTCGACTTCGACGCGTCGCCCTTGGAAGGCAAAATTTTTATCGTCACGGGCACGGGCAAGTACTTCAAAAATGTCGAGGACGACCCCGAGACAAATTTAGGTATAGTCCGCATAGGCAAGGGCGGCAAGGAGGTCGAGCTTTTATGGGGCTTTAAGGATGGCGGCAGACCTACGTCCGAGTTTCCCGCGCATATGATGAGCCACATGGCGCGCCTCTCGGTCGACCCCGAAAACAGGGTGGTGATGCATTCCCACCCCACAAACACGCTCGCCATGAACTTCGTACACGAACTCGACGAAAAGAAGTTCACGCACAGCCTTTGGGAGATGTGCACGGAGTGCATAGTGGTATTCCCCGAGGGCGTTGGCGTGCTGCCGTGGATGCTCTGCGGCACCACCGAAATCGGCGTCGCCACCGCAAATAAGATGAAGGAATTCCGCCTCGTCGTATGGGCAATGCACGGCATATATGGCGCGGGCAAGACGCTCGACGAGACCTTCGGTTTAATTGAAACGGTGGAAAAGGCGGCTCAAGTTTACATGCTCACCGCGCACCTGCCGAGGGTGAATACCATAAAGGACGAGGATATGTTAAAGCTTTTGGAACTATTCGGCGTAAAGAATTACCGCAGAGATTTCCTTGACCTTTAAGCGCACATAGGCTATACTTTCTCTGTCAACAATTTTTTACAGGTAAGGTTGCTGCATGTTCGCACTGCTCGTTGCTATTATCTATCTAAGCTTTATCAGCCTTGGCCTGCCCGATTCCCTTCTCGGCGCGGCATGGCCGGTGATGCGCATACAATTTAACTCGCCGGATAGTTTTGCAAGCATAATTTCGGTGATAATAGGCCTCGGCACTATCACTTCAAGCCTTCTCAGCGACAGACTGACGAAAAGGTTCGGCGCAGGCCTCGTCACCGCCGTAAGTACGGCAATGACCGCCGTCGCCCTGTTTTTATTTTCAATAAGCACGCAGTTTTGGATGCTCGCCCTGTTCGCCATACCCTACGGCCTCGGCGCGGGCGGTGTGGACGCGGCACTCAATAACTATGTCGCCCTGCACTTAAAGAGCCGCCACATGAGTTGGCTGCACTGCATGTGGGGAGTGGGCGCCTCCGTCAGCCCATATATCATGAGCTACGCCCTCACGGGCGGCTCGGGTTGGCACGAGGGCTATTTCATCGTCGCGGCGATACAGATAGCCCTTTCGGCCGTCATCTTCATCAGCCTTCCCCTTTGGAAAAAGGCGGGCAGCAGTATTTTTAAGGACAACGCACAGCCCGCTCAGAAGCGCGAGAAGGCGCTGCCCTTAAAGGACGTGTTCAAAATTAAGGGTGCTGCCGCGTGCTTTCTGTGCTTTTTCTGTTATTGCGCGTTGGAGCAGACCTCTATGCTGTGGGCTTCAAGCTACATGATAGCCCACAACGGCATTTCAGAGGAAACGGCGGCCATGTTTGCAAGCCTCTTTTTCATAGGCATAACCGTCGGCCGCGGCCTCAACGGCTTTCTCACTTTCAAATTTTCAGACAGAACTCTCATCCGCGCAGGCTATTCAATAATTGTCTGCGGAGCGGTTTTAATTTCTATTCCCTCTGTCGATGCGCTCACGGTTGCGGGGTTCATAGTGCTCGGCCTCGGCTGCGCGCCCGTGTACCCTAGCATAATTCATTCCACGCCCGCGCTCTTCGGGGCGCAGAACTCGCAGGCGATGATAGGCGTGCAGATGGCCTTCGCCTATATCGGCGGGCTCGCCTCGCCGCTGTTCGGTGTGCTTGCCGACGCAATTACCCCCAATATATTGCCCTTCTACATAGCTTTCTTCCTCGTAATAATGATCGTCATGCACGAGCTCATGGTCAGGCAGACCAAACCTCAAAGTTCAATACTATAAAAAAACAAGGAGCAGTGACATGCTCCTTTGTTTTTTGCTATTATGTAAAAAATCCCTTTCACGTCGGGCAGCTCTTCCGTCATACAATGTTAATGATATTCCTGCCATGCAGTCGGCCATTTGCTATTATCTGCATAGGCCGCGCACGGCTGAATATATAAGCTCTATATCACGGAGAAACTGCAACTAATGATAAAGTATAATTTATTTGAGCCGCTCTTTAACTGTAACGGCTGTTGGGGAAGCGGCTGCGGATGCAACTGCGGCTGCTCAGATTGCTGCAATACGGTGATCACCCGCACGGTATTCACCCTCACCGGCATAACCGGTCCCACTGGCGCGACGGGCGCAACGGGTGCCACAGGCGCAACGGGTGTAACCGGCGCGACAGGTGCCACGGGTGCAACGGGAGCCACAGGTGCCACAGGCGCAACCGGTGCAACGGGTGCCACGGGCGCAGCGGGTGCCGACGGCGCAGACGGCGCCACGGGCGCTACAGGCACGGCCGATACCCTCGCAGTAGGCACTACGACCACTTCCGAACCCGAAGTCCTCGCCGCCGTAACCGACAGCGGCACGGCAACAAACCACATTTTCGACTTCTCGATCCCGAGGGGCGCCACAGGCGCAACGGGAGCCACAGGCGCAACGGGTGCAACGGGCGTAAGCGGTGCAACGGGAGCCACAGGCGCTACAGGTGCGACGGGCGCTACGGGACCCGCGGGCAAGTGCTGTCCTGTCTGCATAAAGGCTATGCTCACGGCGCACGACAACGTAACTGCCGGCGACCCCTACGCAAATTTCACCGACTATCAGGTCATACCCTACGGTTCGGATGTGTTCACCGTCAACGACGATTGCATCAAGCTCAACTGTGAAGGCCTCTATGAGGTCGTTCTCAACGTCTGCTACGATAAAGCCCACGGCGACAGCGGCACTGTCAGCCTTCAGCTCGAAGGTCAGCAATTGTCCTGCACAAAGCGCCGCCTCAACTGCTCGGATTACGGCGTAACTCTCGTTCACACTCTCTATGCGGCAGAGGGGGATGACTTGGCCGTCGCCTTCTCGGGCACGAACGGCTTCAGCGGCTTAAAGGCCGATATCTCTATCAAGCTCATAGTCGACAATAAGGACGATTAAGTCCTGCCGATACCAAACTTTTACTGCCATAATATTACCCTTAAAAGAGGGGGCGGCGGGCCTTTGGCCCGCCGCCCCTGACGTTATTTATATTTTTCAACATCCGCCCTATATACGGCGGCATATATGCTTGCCCTTGCACGCTCAAACTGCGCCTCAGTCAGCGCCGCGCCGTAAGACATAACTTTAAGCGGCTGTGCCGCCCTGCCCTCGCCCAAAGGAGGCTGAAGGTAGGGGTAGTCATTGACGATAAAACCGTGCCTCTCGTAAAAGGCAATCCTCCGCGCGGCAATGTGCGTTTCAGGCGGCTCCACTTCAAGCACAATCGGCAAATCAAGGCCGGCAATCAGCTCGTCCAAAAACGCCCCGCCAAGTCCGCCGCCGCGCAAGCTGCCGTCAACTGCAAAGTGTTCCAAAAATGTAACCCCGTCGAGCTGCCAATAGGCAATAAACGCAACAATTTCCCCGTCGCCGCCCCGCTTAACTGCCACTTTATACCGTCCGTCGGCAAACAGTGCCCGCTGTCCCGCCTCGCTTCTGCGTTCGCTTTCGGGGAAGCTTGAAATCATTATTTTAAAGATGCCGTCAAAAGATGAAATGTCGGTTAATTCAATCATAGTATGCGGTCAATCCTTATTTTCGGGCAGCAATTTTTTGCGCTGTGCAATAAATATTATCACCGCCGCAACCGCCACGGCCGCCGCCGTCAGCGGGAAATTGAGCCAAATGCCCGTCAGTCCCAAGTTCCACAGTATTCCCAAAAAGGCCATGGGCAGAATGAGCGCGTTTGCCGTGGACAGCAGCGAAGCAAAGAACGATTTGTTTATGGCGGTCAGGTAGCTCTGTGCGGCAAAGCCGAACCACCGCGTCAGGAATGTTATCGAAAATATCCTCATTGCAAAGCCGGACATTTCAATCAGCGAGGAGGAGGAGTCTGCTAAAAACAGCGCCGAAATTTGAGCGGGCAGCGCAAATATTATTGCGGCTGCAATAATCGAAATGACAGCGCCCGCCACAAAGATGTATATCGCAAGCTTTTTGACCCTCTCGGGCTCCCTGCTGCCGTAGTTGTAGCCTATTGCCGGCTGAAGAGAGTCGCACACGCCGTACAGCAGCGGCTGAACTATATCGTTGACGTACAAAATGACGCCGTAAACCGAAACTGCGTCCTCGCCGCCCATGTCCAAAAGCACGGTATTGAATACAATTGATGTCAGCCTGCCGGAAATATTGCTCAAAAAGTTGGGTGCGCCCGCGCCCACCATCTTGGTCATCATTTTTACGCTGAATTTCGGCTTGCAGAACTTCAGCTGCCTCTTGCCGAAGAAGAAGGGCACCATGGCAATCGCCGCGATAATTATCATGCCTATGCAGGTTGCAAGCGCGGCGCCCCACACGGGCATGCCGAAGGACAGTAAAAATATAATTTCAAGCACGATTATAATGGTGGACATGGCAATGTTCAACACCATGCTCGTCTTAATCTTGCCGCATATTCTCAGGTAATTGTCCGCGGCGAACACTATCGTGCACAGCGGCGAGCACGCGGCATATACGCGCAGGTATTGCACGGCAAGCTCGGCAAGCTCTCCCTCGGCGCCCATCATCGCCATCAGCGCGGGCGCGGCAAACCACATCACAAGCCCCATCGCGCAGCCGAGTATGACTATCGATATGCACGCGCAGGTGAAGTAGTTGTTTGCCGTCTTTTCATCCTTCCGCCCGAGCGCAATGGATATGGGCACGGCCGAGCCCACGCCAATGAGGTCAGCCAAAGAAAAGTTTATCGCCACAAAGGGGAAGGCAAGGTTTACGGCGGCAAAGGCCGTCTGTCCAAGCAGTTGCCCCACGAATATGCCGTCAAACAGACCGTAGAGCGAGGATGCAAGCATGCCTATCGCGCCCGGCAGGGCCACTATAAAAAATAATTTCAGCGTCTTGGTCTTGCCGAAAAATGCGTCGTTGTCAGTCACTTTTTTTATCTCCGTATGCTATAAAATAATCTGCAAACTTTTCAAGCGCGTCAATAAACTGCGGCGAAAAATTTTCAACCGTCCTTTTCATCGCCTGCAGTTCTGCCTCGCGCATGGGCGCAAGCACCCTTTCGGCATAGGCCTTGCCATCTTCTGTAAGCTTAAGCAGCTTCTCCTTTCCCGAAAGGCTTGTAACTTTCACAAGTCCTTCGCCAAGCATTTTGTGCACCAATGTGTTTATGGTAGTCTTGGGTATCAGCCATTCCTCGCAAATGCTCTTCTGCGAATGTTCGCCCCCGTCGCAAAGCGAATACAAAACGGCAATTTGGTTTTCGCCTACGCAGCTCTCCTTGGCAATGTCGTAATATTTTCCGTCTATCCTGTTTATGCAAAGTACAAGTCTGCGCACATAATCTTCCATAAATTTTGCCTCCGCTCAGTACGAAACCGTACTGTGCTAAGCTATTGTAGTACGATGTCGTACTTATGTCAAGCATTGTCGGCATATTTTTTACTTGCAAACGCGCCCGATAGGTGGTAGAATATATAAAAGCATATTGCGCGGCCGTGCAGGGCACTTGCGCGCCGCATAAAAGAGGATTTATGAAGTTTACAGAAGTCACCGTTCATACCTCGACCGAGGGCAGCGAACTTGTCGCCGACATAATGTGGCGCTACACCACCCACGGCGTGGCAATTTCGGACGTAAGGGATGTAATCGCCCTGCAGAACGATAAAGTCATGTATTGGGACTACATGGACGACGAACTCACGGCCGACCGCTCGGGCGACGTGCTCGTCAAGGCATTCGTGGCGGAGGACGTCGCCCCCGCAACCCTGCCCAAAATAAGGGCGGACATCGAGGATATGGCGGCAAACTGCGGCGGCGCCCTGCCATTGGGCTCGCTCGAGATGACCACCCGTCAGGTCGAGGGCGACGATTGGATAGAAATTTGGCGCAAACACTTCCGCCCCATTCATATCAGCAAAATTGTCGTCGTGCCCGAATGGATTGAATATACAAAGCAGGAGGGCGAACAGGTCGTCCTGCTCGATAACAACATGGCCTTCGGCACGGGCGAGCACGAAACCACCTCCATGTGCGTCGAACTGCTTCAAAATTACATCACGCCCCAAAGCGTGTGCATAGACGTCGGCTGCGGCAGCGGCATACTCGGCATCAGCGCCATAAAGCTTGGCGCGCAGTTCGCATACCTCACGGACATCGACTCCGTCGCCGTCAAGAGCGCCAACCACAACTGCGCCCTGAACGGCGTGGCCGACAGGGTCACCGTCGCCCATTCCGACCTTTTGGACAACTCCGATATCAAGGCGGACATAATGCTAGCCAATATCACTGCGGACGTGTTGGAGCGCCTCGCGCCCTCAATCCCCAAAAACCTCAAAAAGGGCGGCGCCCTCATTTTGAGCGGCATAATAGACAGCAAGCTGAACGGCGTAATCGAGGCCTACAGGGCGCAGGGGCTTACCCTCGAAAGACAGGTTAAAAAGGGGGAGTGGAACGCCTTGGCGTTTAAAAACTTATGAGCGGCGCGCGCAGATTTTTTGTAACCGACATAAATTACCCCGCCGTCGCCGAGGTCGAAATCTCGGGCGACGAATTCGTGCATGCCAAAACTGTGCTCCGCGTGGAGGAGGGGGCTGAAATTATTCTGCTCGACAATTCGGGCAGCGAGTATTCGGCCATCGTCACTTCAATCGGCAAGCACTCTCTGTCGGCACATATCACGGGAGTAAACGTCGGCAGCCGCGAGGCGCAAACGCCCGTCTGCCTGCTGATCGGAGCGCTCAAGGGTGACAAGACCGAACTCGTCGTCCAAAAGGCCACCGAACTCGGCGTGTCAAAGATTTGCGTGTTCTCCTCGCGCTATTGCTCGGCGTATATTAACGACAACAAGCTCGAGCGCTTAAATCGCGTCGCACGCGAGGCCACAAAGCAGTGCCTGCGCTCCGTCGCGCCCGAGGTAACCTATTTCCCCACGCTCGAAGGCGCACTTGCATCTGCATCGGAGTATAAAAACAAGCTCTTCGCCTGCGAGTTCGCGGGCTATTCGGACGGGGATATCTCCCGTTTAAGCGGTTCAACCGCCGTCGTCGTCGGCAGCGAGGGCGGCTTTTCTGAGGAGGAATTTGCCCTCGCCCGTCAAAAATACAGTTTTTCCTCACTCACCCTCGGCAAGCGCATACTGCGCGCTGAAACTGCGGCCATCGCCGCCCTGTCAATTGTAATGTTTTCGTTGGGGGAACTAAAATGAAGGCGGTAGTTTTCACCCTCGGCTGTAAGGTCAACGAGGTGGAGAGCGCCTCCATAATGTCCGCGCTCGAGGACATGGGTTGGAAGGTGTCCGAAAGGCTTTCCCCTGCGGATATATACGTTCTGAATACCTGCGCCGTCACGCGCGAGGCTGAAAAAAAGAGCCGTCAGCTCATTGCCCGCGCCCGCAAATTCAACCCCAACGCCCTCATATATGTGTGCGGCTGCGCCTCTCAGAAGAACGTCGAACAATTTGCAGGCCGCGGCGTAAAGTATGTCTGCGGCGCCCGCGACAAGCAGGGCATAATCTCCGCCATAGCATCGGACTTCGGCGGCAGCTGTCCCCAAAGTCTCCCCTACCCCAAGCAGGTGCGCACCCGCGCCTTTATAAAGATAGAGGACGGCTGCAACAACTTCTGCTCGTACTGCGTCATTCCCTACCTGCGCGGCAGGGTCGCTTCGCGTTCGGTGGAGGATATTGTGGGGGAAATCGCCAATACTGCCGCGGAGGAAGTGGTGCTCACGGGCATAAACGTCTCGGCATACGGCAGCGATGTCGGCACAAATTTAACCGCCCTCGTGTCCGCCTTAAAGGACTGTCCCAAGCGCATACGCTTCGGCTCTTTGGAGTGCAACGTCATTGACCAAGCTTTCCTCTCAGCCTGCAAGTTGCTCAAGGACTTCGCCCCGCAGTTTCATCTCTCCCTGCAGAGCGGCTCAACCGCCGTCCTCAAGGCCATGAACCGCCGCTACACAAGGGAGGAGTACCTTGAAAAGTGCGCGCTCATTTACAAATTTTTCCCCGAGGCCGCCATAACGACCGACATAATCGTCGGCTTTCCCGGTGAAAGCGAGGAAGATTTTGCCGGGAGTCTGTCAATAATCGACGAGGCGCCCCTCGCCCGCGTGCACGCCTTCGCCTTCTCCCCGCGTGAAGGCACCGCCGCGTATTCGCTCAAGGATATCCCCGCGCCAATCAAATCTCAGCGCCTGCACGCTCTCCTCAAAAAGGGGGAGGAGGCAGAAAATAAATTTATCTCAAGCCGCATAAATTGCACGCGTTCGGTGCTCTTTGAGGACTACGACGGCACATTTACCTGCGGCTACACCCCGGAATATATCAAAGTTTACGTCGCGGGCAACCACAGCGGCATGGCAAACGTCAGAATAGTCGAACCCATGCGCGACGGCGCCCTCGGCGAACTGTCATAATTTTTAAAAGTTTATAGGAGGCAAACCATGTACGACGATAACTGCACATTCTGCAAAATAATCAAGGGCGAAATTCCCTCAACCAAGGTGTACGAGGACGATAAAATGTATGTGTTCAAGGACATAGAGCCCAAGGCAAAGGTTCACCTTTTGGCAATCCCCAAGGACCACTTCAAACTGCTCTCCGAAATGAACGGTCAGCGCGCCATGGTAATTGCTTACATGCTCTCAAAAATTCCCCAAATTGCCGCGGATAACGGCTGCGCAAACGGCTACCGCCTCGTCGTCAATCAGGGCGACGACGCAGGCCAAACCGTCAACCACCTGCACATTCACATTCTCGGCGGCGAAAACCTTCCTTGGTGAATGTTTGCCGCGTACGGCGAACATTCAACGTTGCCGCAGGCAACTCATAACATTGCCGTCAGGCAATTCATAGTGCGCCTGTGCGCCCATAGTTTGCGCTTTTAGCGCAATCATAACTCTTGTGACGAATAATGCACAATTTTTGTGAGGCAATATTATGGATTACACAATTAAAAGTGAAATTTTACAGCTCACTGTCACCGATGAGGGCGGTTCAATGCGCTCGCTCATCTATCTCCCCACGGGGGAGGAGCGTCTATGGCAGGGCGGCAGTGCGTGGGGCTCAAGGGATGTTGTAATCTTCCCAATAATCGGCCACGCCGGGCCATACACCGTCAACGGCATAACTTACACCCCCAAGTCGCACGGTGTGGTGCGCTATTCAAAGCTTAAGGTCGTCGACATGGGCGACAGCTTCATTCAGTTTTTGCTAGAAGAGGACGAAAATACTCTGCAAACTTATCCGTTTGCCTTTGTATTCATGCTTCGCTACGAACTGCGCCAAAACAGCTTAAAGGTCACCTACTTCGTGCAGTCCAAGGAGGGCAAAATGCCCTTCTACGTCGGCGGCCACCCCGGTCTCAAAGCACCGGGCGGCGAGGCAGTAATCGAATTTTCCGGCGGCAACAGCGCCGTCGAATATCCCCTCGGGCAGGACTGCTCGCGCTCGATGGAAATACACCGCCTCGTCGCCAACAAGGAGCTCTTCAAGGAGTGCAAAACGCTTCAGCTCGGCGGATTGACGGGCGATATCACTGCGTCTACGGCCGACGGCTTCAACTACACGTTCTATGCCAATTGTCCCGTTTGGGCGTTTTGGTCGAATGAGGAGGAGGGCGACTACGTCTGCATAGAGCCGTGGTGGGGCATCAACGACTTCCCCGCCGCCCCGCGCGAACTCTCCTTAAAGCCGCTCATCAACTTCGACGACGGCGCAGGTCAGGCATTCTCCTACATGCTGACAATCACCAAGGATTAATTTAATAAAACATGAACGCCGCGGACAACAAATTTGTCCGCGGCGTTCGCCGTTCATCTGCGTTTAAGTTCAAGCATGGCGGCGTAGTGTTTAACTTCAAATTTTTCGGGCGCAATCGCATTCAGCAGCGCAGTGTGCTCAGCCTCCCATAGGGCAATTTCATCGTCGGTCAGCGAAGCTCCTATGCCGCGGCAGGCCTTTATCCGCCCGTTCCAACTCTCGCGGGTAAATGGCACGTTCAAAGTGTACTCCTCAGAGTGCACTTTTTCAAAGTATTCATATGCGCAGTCGCTTACCTCTATGGGGTGAATTGTCTCGCCCTTTCCCGTCCACTGCGGGCTGTACTTCAGCACAAGCCGCTCGCTTTCGCCCGCAATGTCATCTTCGTATGGCAGCCACGCCATGTAAAGGATGAGCAGCCTGCCGTCGGGCTTAAGCATTTTGTGCAGTTTGGGTATAAGCTTGTTTTGGTCAAAATACCAAAAGCATTGGCAGGCGGTCACAACGTCAAAGCTGCCCTCTGCAAAGTCAATGTCCTCGGCGGCGCACGTTGCAAAATTTATGTCCATGCCGCCCTCTCTTGCAAGCAGTTTTGCCATTTCTATCTGTTCGGGCGAAATGTCAACGCCCGTCCACTTTGCGCCGTATTTGTACATATTGCGCGGCAAAACGCCCGTGCCCGTACCCAAGTCAAGTACCATCTGCCCCTCAACGCACAGCCCGCGGGCTATAATTCTTTTGTAAAATTCCTCGGGATAAATGTCGCGGTATTTGGCATAGTTTTGTGAGGTTCTCCCCCAATCAAACTCCTTCCCGCCGTCAATATCTTTGTTTTTCATTTTAATGCCATTAAAACAAAAGCGCACAGTCGTGCGCTTTACTCATTGTCAAAAGTTCCATAAAATAAGTCATTTGGCGTTATGTCAAACAGCTTGCATAGAAACACCATCTTTTCGTAGTCAAGTTCAATCTTTCCGCTTTCGTACTGCGAATAGTCGGGCTGATATTTATTCAAAAGTCGGGCAACCTGCGCTTGAGTCATTCCCTTTGCCTGCCTTGCCGCCTTAAGGTTTTCTCCCACGGTAGCCTTTATGTCCTTCTTCATAAAATTATTATAGGAAAAATCCATATATTTATCTTGATATATAGGAAAAATTCATATATGATTAGGTCGGGAAGAATACAATATGAATATTGCCTTTTGCGGATACACAAATTCAAAAACACGGTTGCGTTAACCGCAACCGTGTTTTCTTTGTATAACGAAAACCACACGCTGAGCGTGTGGTCAGTAAAAAAGCGGAAGCGTTGCAAATAAAAACCTCCGACGT
>CALVPX010000037.1 GCA_944354265.1 uncultured Clostridia bacterium
TTCTAATGTTTTTAGCATTATTTGTAATGGTAGCAATTTGTATATCGGTTGTTCCCTATTCTACGGCGTAATATCTCTCAATGCGAAAGTTTTTGTCAGTCTTTCGGGAACAACAGAGAAGTCATATTCAATCACTTTGCCGGATACCTTGTTTTATGTTGTTGAAACAACCGGCTCAAAAGATACATATCTTACAGTTGAAGGACTTAGTAGTGGAACTTTAACGGATGACGATTCTGGTTCTGGGCTAAATGCTTGTATTGGATTTAGAGGTGAAAATAAGAATATCACCATTAAACTTCGAGGATATTCTGCATCGATAACTGGAAACACAACATTGCAAATTAGAAAACAGCAAGCTGCTATGTTTGGATTCCAATATCCTTCTGGAAAGTCAAAAACCAAAGATTCAGGCGATATAAATACTGCTCCTGATCTAGAAAAGCCAGCTTCAGTATTACAGTCTATGTATAACATAAAAAAATACAACTCGTCAACTACAAGTGGCTCAACGATGTCAAATAACGACGAACGAAGTATTCCTACTTACAATAGTGAAGTCCTCTTTTTTTCAGGACATGGTTATTATAGTGATGATGGGAGTGGTAATAAAACATACGGATTCGGTGTTTCTTTTCCGTCAGGCGGTTTTAGGATCAACCAAATTTTAGATATGTCCAACACAAAAATTGCTGTATGGGCTGCTTGCTATTCGGCAAATCAAAATAATGCCTATAATTCTTCAATGGTTCATAAGTCGGTGGAGAAAGGCGCGAAGGCTGCAATTGGTTGGGTGGACGCGACGGGAGTATCTTCATCAAAAAAATTTACCGATGCATTTTTTAAGGCTTTATCAGAGGGCAAAACGGTTGCGGAAGCGGCTAAAAAGGGAAAGTCAAAAGTTTTTTGGCCTTGGGATTCCGTTAGGAAATATACATTAGTTGGTAATGGGAATACGGTAATCAATACGGCAAAAGCGACCCGTAATGCGCAGGTTTTATTGGATGTTGAGCTTAAGGACGAATTCTTGCAAAGAATTCAAACTGGAAATTGGACACAAGTTTTTGATTCGAATGATCAAATTAGATATTACAAAACCATTAATGATTGTTTGACTAATGATTTTTATGAAGTGGATTTCGATTCTAATCAAGAAATCGTGTCTGTCACTCATTCGGGTACCTATATTAATGATGAACCTATATTGTCTGATGTTATGAGTTCAACCATTTCGAATAATAAATGCACTCAGTTGGATAATGTCGATTCGGATGAATTAATTAAATATGAATCTCATAGGGTATATGTTTCATTCGGCACAGAAATTGTTCCAGTGCTTATAGAATACAACACTCTAGGTGATTCGAGTGGCAGAGTTTATCTTGATACAGTATGTACCAATTTGAACGATGGAACTCTAATTGACTATGAGGATATTTGCTGAAATGGGATTTAAGCTTAGGCAAAGAAAAAAGACCATAATATTGTTTATTATTCTCGCCATTCTTTTGTTGGTTAGTGTGCTTATGTGCTATTTTTTCATACCTCGTTCTTTAACAAGGATTGTTCCTACGGAGAGTATCGTCAGTATTTATTATGAATATGACGATCTTGATGAAGCAAAACAGGTATTATTGACAGAACAGGAACAGCAGGAGTTAAGGGATGATTTATCAAAAATGAAGTATCAACCTAAATATGGAATACCAGACAAGTCCGTTCCATATAGATGGCTATGTATATCATATTATGATGGCACTATTATAAAGATTGATGGGCGCAGAGTAAAAAAGAACAAAGATGGCATGCTAAATATATATAGGATAAATCTCATAGGTAACGGTAATTTATTTAGATTTTTTCCTAATGTAGTGTGATAGTGGAGAAACCTAATTGACTACGAAGGTTGTTATATGGTAACGAGGAAAGAGGATACGCCGCAAAGACGCGCTAATCGCAAGTACGAAGAAAAGAATAAAGATAAGCGCCGAGAGCAAAGCGGCAATTTTCAAACGATGATACCGAGAGAACTTTTCGATGAAATAAACGCTTTCCTGAAAGAAAACAGAATGACAAAAGTTGATTTCATCCGAGATGGATATGAAGCCTTAAAGCACAAATCCGATAACGAATCCAAGTAAAGTTCTATGGAGGAAATAAATGAAGTATAAAGATAAGTGGATTAGCAATGCGACTGATGAGGAATTAAGTGCTGAACGAGAAAAGGTTCGTCAGGATTTTTGCAATCCGAATTTTGATGATGATTATCGAGAAGAATGTCATACAACGTTGGGCAGATTTGACAGAGAAATGAGTAAAAGGGCTTGGGAAAACGAAGAACCGCAAGCACCGAGCATTCATCGTGAACACGGATGGCACTTGCCTAATGATGACGATTGAATTTTCAATGAGATAACTGTTTTTAACTGAATATAATAAGAAAAACGCAGAACGGCGCAGTCAGAAATGATTGCGTCGTTTTTCTATCACTACGGAGCGAATAGGAAACTGTGTCTCTTAACAGTTTTCCTGCTCTTGGTGGACGTGGTCGGCGCGCTCATCATTCCCACGTTTGCGGCAGAGCTCATGAACGAGGCCGAGAGGGGCGTATCCTTTGACACCCTCGTTATTACGGCCATACTTATGGGTGTAGCCGCCCTCATAGCGGGCGCCGCCTCGATAGGCAGCGTCTTTGCCGCATCCGACCTGACGGCCAAGGTGGGCGCCGACATGCGCGACGCCCTCTATAAAAAGACGCTCGAACTTGCCGTATCCGACTTCCGCACCTTCGGCACGGCATCTGTCACTACGAGGACGGTTTCGGACATAACAAACATACAGACGGCGCTCGTAAACACGATAATGCTCGTGCTGCCCGTTCCGCTCGTATTCGTCCTCTCAATAATCATGGCGTTCATACTCGATTGGGCGATGGGCCTCATTTTGCTCGGCATACTCATTATCATATCGGTAATAGCCGTGTTCATAATAAAGAGTTCTTCGCCCCTGTTCAGAAAATTGCAAAAACTGCTCGACAAAATGAGCTCGGTTCTGCTTGAAAACATCACGGGCGTGAGAGTTGTGCGCGCCTTCAACAACGAGGACAGGGAAGAGGGGCGCATGGACGGGGCGTTCAGCGGATATGCCACCACCTCGATACAGGCAAACCGCAGGTTCGCCCTTTTGGACGGCATATCGTTCTTTGCAATAAATATTTTAATCATACTCGTATACAGCCTCAGCGGCCTGCGTATCAGCGCGGGGGTGTTTGAAATAGGCGATATAACGGCAATTATTGAGTATGCAATGTTCGCGCTCTTCTATCTGATGATGGCGCAGATGGTCATCCTCACCCTTCCGAGGGCGTTGGAGTGCTGCGAGCGCATACGCGTTGTGCTCGACTTTTCGCCCACGATTGCCGACAACGTCTCCGAGCCCGTAAAACTCAACCAAAAGGCGGGCGACGTCCTCAAATTCGAGCGCGTTGCCTTCCGCTTTGCCGACGCCGACGAATACACTTTAAGAAAGCTCAACTTTGCCTGCAGGCGCGGGCAGACTACGGCTATAATCGGCGGCACGGGCAGCGGCAAATCGACTGTCGCCTCCCTGATGCTGCGCTTCAACGACGTTACCGAGGGCAGGGTGCTCCTGAACGGCGTCGACATACGCAGAATGCCTCAGTATCAGCTGCGCGACAACATAGCCTACGTCCAACAGCGCGCATGGCTGTTTTCGGGTACCATAGCTGAAAATTTAAGATACGGCAACGAAAACGCCACCGATGAGGAACTGTGGCATGCCCTTGAGGTTGCGCAGGCGGCAGACTTCGTCAAAAAGCTGCCCGACGGCCTCAATTCCTTCGTGGCGCAGGGCGGCACCAACTTTTCGGGCGGGCAGAAGCAGAGGCTCTCGATTGCCCGCGCGCTCGTAAAAAAGCCGCAGCTGTATATCTTTGACGACAGCTTCTCTGCACTTGACTTCAAGACCGACGCCGCTCTCCGCCACGCGCTTGCCGCCGAAACAAAGGACGCGGCCGTGGTAATAATCGCTCAGCGCGTCAGCACCATACGCCACGCCGAACAGATAATAGTTTTAAACGAGGGCGAACCCGTGGGCATAGGCACCCACGAGGAGCTTATGGAAAACTGCTCCGTATACAGGGAGATTTATAAATCTCAGACAAAGGAGGAGGACGAACAATGAGCAACAAAAAATTAAAAGGGACCGTGCGCGAGCACGACGCACCGCAGTATGCTTTAAAGACGGCAAAAAGACTGTTCGGTCAGCTCAAAGACCAACGCCTGAGGCTGATAGGCGTCGGCATTTCAATACTTATATATACCGTGCTGAACATATTTACGCCCTACTACAGCGCAATAGTCATCGACGCCCTCGCCGCAGCCGTCAATCAGGCGGCCGCCACAGGCACATTTACTTTTGCATGGGAACCGCTCGGCAGGGAGATGACCATTTTGGGCGCAATGTATCTTGTGATGGCGTGCTTCTACCTGTTTCAGTCTTACCTTATGGCGAGCGTGGCTGAAAACCTCATATTGAAGCTGAGGAGGCAGATAAGCTTTAAGCTCAACAAGCTCCCTCTTAAATTCTTCGACCAAAACAAACCGGGCGAAATATTAAGCAGGGTGACGAGCGACCTTGACAAGGTGTCCGAAACTTTGCAGACCGGCCTTCTCAAACTCGTAGTTGCCATAGGTACTATAGTCGGTTCGCTCGCCTTCATGTTCTACTACAGTTGGATACTTGCCCTCATATTTATCGCATTCATGGCGATTGGCGTAATAATAACAAAAATCGTATCCAAAAAGAACTTACAGGCGGCCTCTCAAAGGCAGGAGGCAATCGCCCGCCTCACGGGCATTGCCGAGGAGTATTACACCGGCAGGGACATAATAAAGGCCTTCAATCACGAGCAGGAGAGCGTAGACAAGGTTTACAGCGCCGTGGACGAGGTGCGCCTCACAACGCGCGACGCCGACTTCCTCACAAACGCCGTAAACCCCGCCATAAGGTTCCTTTCGCGCCTGTCGCAGGCGGTGGTACTGCTTATCGCCGGCTATTGGATGCTCAGCGGCAACATGACGATAGGTATCGTTCAGGCGTACTTCCAATACCTCAACATGTCGGCCGAGCCCATAACCGAGGCTTCGTTCATGATAAACTCGCTGCAGTCGGCCCTCGCCTCGGCTGAGCGCACGTTCGAATTCCTCGACGACGAAGAGGAGGTGCCCGACACGACCACGCCCGTCAACCTCGACAGGGCGGAGGGCAGGATAGCCTTCGAGCATGTAAGCTTCGGCTATTCCCCCGACAAAATTCTCGTGAAGGACATAAGTTTTACGGCAAAACCGGGACAGAAGATCGCCGTTGTCGGCTCCACAGGCGCGGGCAAAACTACGCTCATAAACCTTCTCATGCGCTTCTACGAGGTCAACGGCGGCGCCATAACCATCGACGGCATAAACTCCACCGACTTAACGCGCAAGGGTCTCAGGAAAAATTTCGGCATGGTATTGCAGGACATATGGCTGTTCGGCGGCACAATTGCCGAAAATATTGCCTACGGCAAGCCCGACGCCACGCGTGAGGAGATAATAAAGGCGGCCAAAATGGCCAAGGTCGACTACTTCATTCGCACAATGCCTCAAGGCTACGACACGGTGATAGAGAACGACGCAAACAACCTCTCCGTGGGGCAGAGGCAGCTTCTCACCATAGCAAGGGTGTTCCTCTGCGACCCGCCCATTCTCATACTCGACGAGGCCACATCCTCCGTCGATACCCGCACCTAAGCGGAAATCGGCAAGGCCATGAAGGAGCTGATGAGCGGAAGAACGAGTTTCGTCATCGCCCACCGTCTCTCCACAATCCGCGATGCCGACAACATTCTGTTCATGGAAAACGGCAACATCATAGAGCAGGGCAACCATACCGAGCTGTTGAAAAAGGGTGGCGCCTACGCCGCGCTCTACAACAGTCAGTTTGCATAAAAAATTGCATTGCCCCCGCAATATGGCCCGACGAATCCATTTTTAAAGGCCGCGGCGCTGAAAAGCGCCGCGGCCTTTAACTTTTAAATTTTTCATTTTAACAGGTCTGAAAGCGACTTCGAATTCAAAAAATTCATGATAACGTCGTCCAATTCCCGCCACAGGGGCATGGTCAGGCACTTGTCGGCATTTTGGCAGGGCTTGTCCGGCTCCAAACACGAAACGGGCGCAAGCGACCCCTCCGCCGCGGTAATAATTTCCGCCACGGTGTATTCTCCCGGCCTGCGCGCAAGGCGGTATCCGCCGCTCTTCCCGCGTGAGGAGACAATCAGTCCCTTCTGCGAAAGCTGCGCCACTGTAGACTCCAAATATTTCTGCGATTCATGCACTCGTTCGGCTATATCCGCAAGCGAAACGGGGTTCCCGTCGTCGTGCTGCGCCAAATCGAGCATGACTTTCAGGGCATTCCTGCCCTTTGTAGTTATCATCATAGCTATCACCTTTTGCGACTTCCATGTCGCATTCCATTCCATAGCCTTGTCCGTCGCTACCATTGTCATTTCGACCGGAGCGCAATCATTGCGCGAAGCGGAGAAATCTCCAAAACGAAGTTTTCACCCAACATCCATTTTGTCCGTCGCTTCGCTCCGAGATTTCTCGACTGCGCTCGAAATGACAAAATGGTGGCGTTGTCGTAAGGAGCAAAGCGACGGAATAGCGATTGTTCGCTGAAAGCGCAATCGCGTCAATGACAAGGCTAAGGGAGGCAATTCATGCGCATATATGCGCGATTTACTTGTTTACCCGCCGTATTTTATCATCTCTTCAATGCATTTTACTGCCTTTAAGCGAAGCTCTTCCTCCATGTCAATCACTTCGCCGCCGTCGCCCTTAAGACAGTGATAAACGTCCGCCAAAGTCGTCGCCTTCATATTGTTGCACACCAAATCTTTAGAGAGGGCGTAAAACGCCTTTTCGGGGTGGGCAAACTGCAGGTGCTGAACTATCGAATTTTCCGTGCCGATAATGAATTCCTTGGCGTCTGACTGCGCCGCAAATTCCATAATACCCGTGGTAGATCCAACATAGTCGGCATGCTTTACCACCTCGGGCTTGCACTCGGGGTGCACCAAAAGCAGCGCGTCGGGGTGCGCCTTTTTGGCGGCGAACACCTCGCTTTCGTTAATTTTAGCGTGTGTGGGGCACCCGCCCGAAAGCAGTTTAAAGTTCTTTTCGGGCACATTGGCCTTGACATATGTGCCGAGGTTTATGTCGGGTATGAATAAAATGTCCTTTTCGGGTATTGCGCGGCATATACGCACCGCCGAAGAGCTTGTAACGCACACGTCGGCAATCGTCTTTAGCTCCGCCGTGGTGTTCACATATGCCACTACCGCATAGCCGGGGTATTGCGCCTTTACCTGTTCAATCAGCTCCCTGTCCATCTGCTCGGCCATGGGGCAGCCCGCCGCGGGGTTGGAAAGTATCACCCTCTTTTCGGGGTTGAGCATCTTTACCATCTCCGCCATAAAGCGCACGCCGCACATAATAACGTTGCGGTTTTTGGTGCTCTTGGCCTTAACGGCAAGGGCGTAGCTGTCGCCCGTAAAGTCGGCTATTTCGCATATATCCTCGCTCATATAGCTGTGCGCAAGAATACAAGTGTCGGTGTCCTGCTTAAGTTGCACAATTTTTTCCTGAAGTTCGCGTATATTCATAAAATTTTTTATTTCCTATGTTACTTGTAGGAATTATAGCACAAATATCGCGCACGGTCAACTTAAATTTTTTGGTAATTTTGGTGTGCAAATTATTAAAACGTGCGGCGCCCGCCGCCTTGGCGGCGGGCGCCGCATACCCTCGTTTGTCATCTTAAGCGAACACCTTTTGTCATTTCGACCGAACACCTTTTGTCATTTCGACCAACGCGGAGAAATCTCGGAGCAAAGCGACGGACAAAAGGTGTGCAAAACATGACTCCGTTTTGGAGATTTCTCCGCTCCGTTCGTCGGCTTCGCCTCCTCTCTTCGGTCGAAATGACAGTGTAGGTAAAATGACAGGTGAGGGCATGGGCGCCCCAATTGTCATCGACAAAAATTTTTTGATTGAAAAAATCAACTTAATGTCGTTTTTTTGATATTTTTTTATAAATTGTATTTACAAACGAACAAAAGTGTGATAAAATACAATGTACCAATATTATAATTATAGGGAATAAGGGCTTGTCCCGCCCGCAATTGCACCAAGGGCTACCGTCATTTGGAGAAAAGGCGCCCAAGTTGACACACTCTATGTCATTTCGACCGAACACCTTTTGTCATTTCGACCAACGCGGAGAAATCTCGGAGCAAAGCGACGGACAAAAGGTGTGAAAAACATGACTCCGTTCTTGCAGATTTCTCCATGCGCTCACTAGAAAGGGTACCCCCCGTGTCATACTGAGTGAAGTGAGGAACGTGAGTGACGAACGTAGTCGAATGTATCTTGTTTGGTTTCATATCAGGCAAGATCTTACGACTCCGCCTGCGGCTTCGCTCAAGATGACGGTGTGGGAAGTAATAAAACAGCAACAATAACAACTTAACCGCGCAGGCTTTAAAATTAGGCCTTGCGCAAAAAAAGCAGGGGCGCGCCCCTGTCTGCTGTGCAACGCACAGCAGACAGTAAAAAACGCTTAACTGCAAATAAATTTCTACAAATTCCTTGGAGGGGAATATTATGAAAAAACTCAACGTCAAAAAGCGTGTCACCACAATCCTGTTGGCTGTCCTCGCGGCGGTCAGCTTAGGTTTAGCATGCTTTTTCATGTCCACGCCCAACACCAATGTTGTCGGCGCGTTCACAAAGCAACATGCTGAAGCTTTTGGTACTGAATCAGGGCACAGCACAACGGCAAGCGGGAGTGACACTATTGAAGATATAGACTTAAATGCAAAGTCTGAAAGCAATAATGTCATCACAATCACCGAGGCGGGCAGCTATTATCTGTCTGCCGACTTAAATGCTGCCCTCGTCATTAATGTCAGCGGTAGTAACACAACCGTCAACCTCTGCCTCAACGGCTATATGCTCAATGCTTCCGTGGCAGATACTTCCGCAATAACGGTGGCGGCCGGCTCACTTGTGCTGTTCGATTGTATGGAAAGCAGCACAAACGGGGATCATCAACACACTTACTATGTCAATGAGCACGGCAAGTATGTGTTCGGTGAAACCGCACCTGAGGGCGCAACAACATATACCCTTATCGGAGGCGTAATCACCGGCGGTACGGGTGATGTATCAACAAATAGCTCTAATAATAGAGATACCACTTACGGCGGCGGCGTTTTCCTTGAGGGCAACGGCACCTCTTTAACCATGTACGGTGGCAAAATCGCCGGCAATATGGCCAAACGAGACCTCACAGCTGACGGTTACAATAGCAACGACGAAACCTACGGCGGCGGCGTTTATGTTGAAAGCGGCGCTTCATTTATCATGCTCGGCGGCAACATTTCGGGAAACACCGCGGGCGCAAGCAATACTGTCGGCAGTATAGACCAAAACGACCTCGATAACGACCACGACCGCGGCGGCGGTGTTGCCGTCGACGGCGGCACTTTCATCATGTACGGCGGCGAAATAAAAAACAACGCCGCAGACGACGGTGCGGGCGTTTATGTGGATGGCGACGGTTTTGAAATGCTGTCGAGCAGCGCAGGTACAGAAAATATTACAATAGACGGAACCGAAATAGAATATAGCACTTTTGCTGCAAAAATTTCGGGTAACACTGCCCGTCACAACGGTGGCGGTATATACATCAACGACGGTGTAGCTGTTGTCGGCAGCACAGGTGGCGACACTGCAACGGGCGGCACCATTACAAATAACTCTGCAAACTCATTTGGCGGAGGTATTTATGTCAATCGTAACGGGACAGCTGAACTTCAGGTCATTCATGCCAATATAACAGGCAACAGCGCCATGACCGGCGGCGGCGCTTATGTTCACTCGGGTAGTGGCGACAGCGGCTCGCTTGTCCTCGGCGACAGCGCAAATACAACGGCAGAAGGCAGCACGCCCGACGTGGTTATTGTCAATAACTCTGCAATTTATTATAGAAGCCGTCCTACAGAAAAAATGAACGGCTACGGCGGCGGCGTGTTTATGCGCAACGCGGGCGATGCAGGGACTAGCTATGAATCCAATATCGATATCTTCGGTTATGTAATAATTACAGAAAATGATAGTTTGCCCGACGGTCAGGTAAAAGCCGCGGCGGACAACCTCTATCTTGAGAGAGGAATAACTATCAACGAACACACTTCGGCAAATGACGTTGACGGTAGCCCTGATACAACTGACAAAATCAATACTGCTTCTCAAATCGGCATAACGCTTTCCTCACGCGAAGATAATTATTACGATGAAGATTCTTTCGTTTTAGGAAATATAACTTATGGTGAAGCAGAGAAAATTTTTAAAGCCGATGCTGACGAAGCTGAAATAGATATTAATAAAGATGATGCGGTTCATGTTCCTAATGACAAAGTAGAATCGACGGATATTGTCTATGCATTGAGTGCTGATGTTTCTATTGATTCAAAAGGCGCAGCGGGTAATTACGAAAATGCTTCTGTTACTGAAGTTACCAATTCAGGTACGACGGTTGAGTATGACAATAATATTGTTACGCTTAAAATGGAGCATAGGTCTGAAAACCTTATATTTGCTATTCAAAGTCCGAGCGACGGGGATATAGTATATGTAAAGGTAAACGGCGGTATTAATGGCGCAAACGAGTATGTTTATTATATACCCGAAAGCACTGAAGATAATTTAGCCACATTCCAAATCCCTTATTCTGCCTATAGTGGTTCAACAAACAGCATGGGCAAAGGCGATACCCCTGGTATACATATTATATATTCGGCTAAGCAGTATAAACTGACTTATGCGAATATTCCCGAGGGCTATAGCGGCGCGGCTGAACATACCTACAGCATAAGTGACAATACTACTCTCACAGCTCCAAGCCTCAACGGCTACAACTTCACCGGCTGGTCGGTAAGTTCTCCTGAAGCGATATCTAATACTGAAAAAATTACAAACGGCGTCCTTTCGGGCACTATCTACAGCGACGGCGAATATACCAACAGATATCAGCTTATCGTTGCAATAGCAGGTAAAATCCCTGAATATTTCTATGATTCCAACGGCGATTTGCTTGATGAATATGCAGGAATAACTGCGGAAAGCGGCTACTTCGGAACGATCATCCTTAAAGCAAATTGGAATTTGGCCGACCCTGCAATTAATGGTGTAACTTTGGCCGACGCAGGCGATAATGACGCAGCGTGGGATAATAATTCCTACACAAAGGATTACGACGGTGAAAATATCACTTTGACCGTCAATCATTCTGGCCCTCCCATAGGTTACACCGCCACATATCAGTGGTATAAGGACGGCAACGAGATTACTGACAACGCTACCGCTACGGGAAAGGCTCTTGTGCTGACTGCTGCGGGAGTAGAGGACGCGGGCGTATATCACTGCGTTGTCACTTTTGTGGAAGTTGAAAACGGCAATCCCGCCGTCACGGCCACCCCTCAGGGCGGCGCCACGGTTGTTACTTCTTCGGCGACTACTGATGAATACACAATAACTATTAACGGCGAAGCTTCCGTCACTTTCGATAGCGACACAACCGAATACAATACAGTAGAGGATGCATTTGACGCGGTTTATCAAACATACTCAACGGATTCAACATCTCTTGCAATCATTGATTTGTTGATGAACGCTTCCGTCAAGAGCACTTTAACCGTCGATGGCGATTACATAGAATTTGACTTAAACGGACACATTTTAAGTGCTGAAACTACTTTAGCTGATTCTTTAATAACGGTAAGTAGCGGCTCTTTAACTATTGTTGATAGCGGCAGTAATGTTGCCCACAAATACAATATAGCTTCAGAAAATGAAGCTACCCCTTTGATATTAGAGGGGGGGCTTTGGGTGTTTGACGAAAATGGTACAAACACTATGTATGGCGGTGTAATCACATATGGTTATGCCTACGAAGAAGGCTCAGTTGAAATTGGTGACTATTCAGGCGGCGGTATTAATGTTGACGGCGGCACCTTAATAATGCAAGGCGGTACAATAGCCGGCAATGCTGCGCTTGCATTTGGTGGCGGTGTGCATGTTTCCAACAACGGCACATTCACCATGTCCGGCGGCACAATTTCAGGCAATACATCCGTTTTACTCGGTGGCGGTGTATCTGTCCTTAGCAGTCAGTTTACAATGACAGGCGGCACTATCATTGGCAATTATGGTACAGAGGGTGATAGTGTTTATGTTGCTTCCCAAGGCGGCAATGCAAGCTCCTTCACTATGGAAGGTGGCTATTTGGGCGGCGAAGTCACAAATGAAGGCGGTTCAGTTTCTATGTCTGGCGGCTATTTGGATGTTGAAGCGTATAATGATTCGTACAACGCAACTTCTCCCGATAGCGACTTCATTGCTTCTGGTTATATCGCGGTAAATATCAGTGCGGGCAACCACTACGGTGACACTGCTTACCAAGGCGACTTCCCTTATGCCATTTATACTCTCGTAACCCCTGATATAACTTTAAACCCCGTTGGTACGATTGTATACGACGGCAATCCTATAGCAGCGGGAACCGATTTCACAATTGGAGAAACATGGAGTGGAAGTTCGCTTTCGGGCATCACACCTTCGTATACATATAAATACGTTTTAAACGGGCAAACAGAGCCCGTAGATGGGTTGCCCACAAATGCAGGCACTTACACCATAACAGCCACAATGGTTGGCACATTAGATGGCAACAAAGCTGTCTCCATAGATGGCGCCAACAAAATCTACTACGCCATCGGCTCTATTGTCAATCAGGTCACTATTTCGAAGCGTGAAGTAACGCTTAACTGGAGTGCGCCTGCAGATCTTGTATATGACGGCAACGCGAAGGTAGCTACAGTCACGCTCGGAAATGTAGTAGAAGGCGAAGACGTCAAAGTCAGCATAGCGTTGAGTGCAGATAACGACAACGTAAATGTCGGCACATTCACGTATTATGCAACGGGTCTTAGCGGCGAAGCAGCCGGAAACTACACGCTTCCGGAAAATGTAATAAGCCCTGAGTACACGATAACGCAGGCGCCCGGCTCGCTAGAAATCACGACGAATCCTGGTAAGGAATATGACGGCGAGGAAGTAAGCGATCCAGCCTATACAACGCCGAGCGCAGGCGTCGTGACAATAACGTGGTACAGCGCAGCGGATAACTACAGCGCAGCGTTGGGAATCGCACCTACAGACGCCGGCAGCTACAAAGTAGTAGTAAGCCAGGCGGCGACGGCAAGCTACGGAGCAGCCAGCGACGAACTTGAATTCACGATTTCGCAGCGTG
>CALVPX010000038.1 GCA_944354265.1 uncultured Clostridia bacterium
ACGTTGTCTCTTTTTTTATAGGTGTTGCACTTCAAATTATAATCTGTCATCCCCCCTTTACACAAGGGGGGCTTGGAGGGGGGATTGTAGGCGGCGGAGCCGCCGTAGTAAATTAAACAAGGTAACAATCCCTCAGTCACGCTTCGCGCGACAGCTCCCTTTACACAAGGGAGCCCATAATGCGGCAAATAAGTCCTTTTAAGGTTTAGTCGAAATGACAGAGAGAGGGCTTTGGTGTGCTCTTGATAAAATGACAGAAGTACAGCAATGCGGCGGGCGCACAACTGTGCGCCCGCCGCTATTACAATTATTTAATTTTTCAGGATTTTTCGTTGCGGAGCTTTATTTTTGCGGTTATGCCGTCGCCGTCAAAGGCGATGTCGCCGCCGCAGACGACGTTGACGATGTAAAGTCCCCTGCCGCTCTCCGACATGGCATCGGGGAGGTCGGGACAGAGCTTAAAGGATTTTGCGCTGTCAGAGGAGACGGTTATGACGATATCGTCCCCCTCTACCCCGCCGCAAAAGCGCGCCATGACGCCGCAATGGCGAATGACGTTGGCGACGAGTTCGCACCCGACGAGACGGCCGTAGAACACGTCGTCCTCGTCCACGCCGCAGGCGCGGAGATAGTCGACAAAGTTCTGCAGCGAAGAGTGCATATCCTTTAAGTTGTCAACTTTAAAGGTCATCATTTTGTAAGCGCTTCCTTTAGTTTACCGATAATTTTGCGCTCGGCGCGGGAGACGAACATCTGACTGACGCCGAGTATTTTGCCCGTCTCCGCCTGAGATTTGCCCTGCACGAAGCGGAGAGCAATTACCTTCTGTTCGGTGGGGTCGAGTTTTTTTATCTCCGTCCTCAGCGCGTCGACGTCCTCGAATTTTTCAAACGACGACGAGTCGTCGGAGAGAACTTCGTATAACGGCACGTCGCTGTCGCCGCCCTTTACGGGGGCGTCGAGAGAGACGGGCGATTTGCTCTCCATGGCTTCGATGATGGACTCCTCGTCCTCGCCTAAAATTTCGGAGAGCTGTTTGACGGTGGGTTTGGAGCCGTGCTCCTTATAATAGTCGTTGACGGCCGATTTTACGCGCGCGGACAGGGCATACAGCTTGCGCGGCAGGCGGACGGAACGGGAATAATCGCGGAAGTAGTTGCGGATTATGCCCGTTATCGTGGGGGTTATGTATGTGGTGAACTGATTGCCGAGGTCGGGATCAAACTTTTCGACGCCGGAGATGAGCGCCTCGGACGCGACCTGAAGAAGGTCATCGTACTCAACGCCCCTGCCCGCAAATTTTTTTGCGATGATTTCGGCAACATACATGTAGTTTTCTACAAGCTCGTTGCGTATCTTTATGTCGCCCGTGCGGCGGTATTCGCGAAAGAGCTCGGCTGCTTTTTCGTTGGATATCATACCTTTAATACAACTTCTTTGACGGCCTTGCCGCTTTTTTCGATTTCGCAGGAGGAGACGAGCGCCGAAATGAGCGCAAGCGAGAATTCGTTTTCGCCCTTGCCGAGTTCGCCCGCGTCGCCGCCGGTTATCTTTGCAGAGACGCCGCCCTCGGTGCTGAGCACGACCTCTGCGCTGCCGAAGCCGCAGTTTTTGAGCATTAAGCAGCTTTCGGTGACGCACACTTTAAAATCTTCGGTGGCGTCGATGTCGAGGTCGGCCGCCGCACACACGCCGCCCACCGCGAGGCGGAGAGCTGTGAAATATTTGCTGTCTGAAAGGCAGAAAGCCAATTTAAAATCCTTCATCATTCAAACTCCATAAGCCTGTCAATGGCGCAGATTTCGAAAAGCTTTTTCTGACGGGGCTTCATGTTCCTTATTATAAGTTTGTGACCGTCGGCGGCGACGAGCTTATACAGCTTGACTACCGCGCCTATGGCGGTGCTGTCGATATATTCGAGGGCCGAACAGTCTAAAACGACGTCGCCCTTGGACGAGTTGTACGCCGCGCTGACGGTATCGAAAAAATCGTCCGCGCTGTAGATGTCGATGTCGTCGCTCAGCGCCACGACGACGGGGCCTTCGGTTGAAATAATTGAAATGTTGTTTGCCATAAATTAAACTCCGTGGTGTTCTTTTATATATATAAACTCTTTTTATGCCCTGCAAAACCATTTTAGCACAACTTTTGCACTCTTTCAACCGCAAAAGGCAAAATATTTATTTTTATGCAGCGGTTTGTTTTAATATGCAATTGGGCGGGGCAAGTGCGGGCATTTTATGCATAAAATAATTCATTTGACAAAACGGGCGATATATGGTATAATTTCCCTAAATACGCATAGGCCGTACGAAAAATGAGGCGGCTCACAAAAAATTTATGGAAGTGATTTGATTTGGATTTTAATGCAGCTAATTTAATTGTTAAGTATTCGCACATGATTTCAGAGCTTGCCAAAATTGAGCAGGCCGACAGGATTGCCCCCGAACTATACGACAAATACGACGTTAAAAGGGGCCTGAGAGACAAGAACGGCAAGGGCGTTTTGTGCGGCCTTACCGAAATTTCTGAAGTGACGAGCTGGGCGACGATAGACGGCGTAAAGACACCCATCCCCGGCGAGCTGTGCTACAGGGGATACAACATAAAGGACCTTGTGGCAAACTGTGTGCGCGAGAACAGATTCGGCTTTGAGGAGACCATTTCCCTACTGCTCTTCGGAAGCCTGCCCAACGCGCGCGACCTTAAAGAATTTACCGACATGCTTGCAGAATTCATGGTGCTGCCGAGGAACTTCGTTCGTGACGTAATCATGAAGAACCCCTCGAGCGACATAATGAACATGCTTGCGCGCTGCGTGCTTTCGCTGTACAGCTACGACCCCGACCCCGACAACATAATGGTTTCCAACGTGCTGAGGCAGAGCCTGCAGCTCATTGCGCAGTTCCCCATGCTGGCGGCGTACTCCTTCCGCGCGTACAAATATTACGACGTGAGCGACGCCTCGTTGATAATTCACAAGCCCCTGCCCGAATATTCTATGGCGCAGAATCTTTTACATATTTTGCGCAAGGACAATAAATTTACCGACCTCGAGGCGAAAGTCCTCGACATCTGCCTAATCCTCCACGCCGACCACGGCGGCGGCAACAACTCCACCTTTACCACGCACGTCGTAACCTCCTCCGGCACTGACACCTACTCCTCCACCGTGGCGTCATTGGGCTCGCTGAAGGGTCCCAAGCACGGCGGCGCCAACATAAAGGTAAAGCAGATGTTCTCCAACATAAAGGAGAACGTGCCCGATTGGAAGGAGAGCACCATCCGCGACTATGTGAATAAAATTCTCGCCAAAAGGGCGTTCGACCGCAGCGGCCTCGTATATGGCGTGGGGCATGCCGTATACACCATATCAGACCCCCGCGCCGAAGTTTTAAAGCTGTACGCCGGCAAGCTCGCCGCAGAAAAGGGGCGCGAGGACGAATTTGAGCTGTACAACACGGTGGCAAAGGTCGCCTCTGAACTCATTCAGGAACAGCGCCACACCGATAAGCCCGTCAACCCCAACGTGGACTTCTATTCGGGATTTGTATACTCCATGCTCAACATTCCCGACGCGCTCTATACCCCCCTCTTCGCCATTGCGAGGATTGCGGGATGGTCTGCACACCGCATCGAGGAGCTTGTAAACGGCAACAAGATTATCCGCCCCGCATACCAATGCGTACAGGACAGGCGGGAATATGTCCCCCTCGAAAAGCGCAAATAATATTGAAAATATGTGCGGCGGGCCCGCCTTGGGGGGCGCCCCCGCCGTTAAACTTTTGTTTTAAATTATTTGACAAATTGCGCATTATAATGTAATATTTACTTACGGCAAGGGCGACACGGCGGTTAGCACTCTCTTGAAAGGGGGTGGTACATATGACAGATGAAGAAATTTATTTCCTATTGCGGTTAATCCGCGAAGGTATAATATTCTCCATAACGGTAAATCAGAATTCCGTTATCATACGTATAAAAAAATAACTGCCTTGAGTCCTAATAAGGCAGTTATTTTTGTAAAATAATTCTTTTATAGGCTGACCGCTGATACGGTTTCGCCCTTGCTCAATTTAATTATACTCAGACTTTTTAAGTTTGTCAATATATTTAACACAAATTGATGGTGGCTTTTCGCCGCCTTTTATTTTTGCGGGAAGTCGGGAGCGAGGGAACTAAGGAAGGAGTATTTTTGACCGTCGAGTTCGAAACTTAAGGCGTAGGAGCACAAAAGCTGTCGCTTTACGCCGTACTTTTTATTCAAGGCCTCGTCGCCGTACTTTTCGTCGCCGAGCACGGGACAGCCGATATGCGCCATATGGGCGCGGATTTGATGGGTCTTGCCCGTGTGGAGAATAACGTTTACCTTTGCAAGGTCGCCGCGGAATTCCGCCACCTCGTACTGCGTGCGTATGGGGACATAGCCCTTTGAAGGCTCGTCGACAATTTTAACAAGCCCCCTCCTTTCGTCCTTGGAAAGATATGCGGTCATATCTGCCGCGCGCGCTTTGAAGGCGTTTTTGCAGATGCAGACGTACTCCTTCTGCACCTGCCTGTCCCTGAAGAGGGCGACAAGTTTTTGCGCAGTCTCCTCATCGCAGGCAAAGACTATTGCGCCGCAGGTGTTCCTGTCTAAGCGGTGGACGGCGATCATGCCAAGTTCAGAAGCCAAAGCTTCTGTGGAGACGCCGCTCAATTTATCGGCGACATACAGCCGTTGACCCGCATATATGGCGCGATGACTTGGCTTTGACTCCATTTTTGCAGTGGTGTAATATGTCACCTCGTCGCCGGCATTGAGGGGCACGTTTGCGCGCACTTTGACGCCGTTCACCCTGATATCGCCCGAGCGCAGCAGGGCGGAATAATAAAAACTGCCCTGTGGATAGGTGCAATCGGTGAAGTCCTTTAAGTTGGCAGAAGAGGTGACGGTGAATTTTTTCATAGCAGTGTAAAGATAAAGTGCGTTGCATATGCCAACGCAAAGGCAAACAGCAGCTGCGCGGCGTTGTAGAGCAGCGTGCGGGGAAGGCCTATCTCCCTGCAGGACGAGGCAAAGGCCGAAATGCAGGCGGGGCAGGTTAAAATGAATACACAGCAGGCGGCCGCGGCGGGCAGGGGCAGCGTGCAACTGCCCATGAGCATCGAGATGGTGGCCGCCACATTTTCCTTGGCGGCAAAGCCGGTTATAAAGGCATAGCACAGCCGCCAATCGTTTACGCCCATTGGTGCGAAGAGCGGCAAAAGGGCGCGGCATATGTGCGAGAGAATGCCCTCCTCCACCCCGCAGAACTGTAGGCGGAAATTGAGGTGGGACAGCAGCCAACCCGCCATGCAGAATGTGGCGACAATTGTTGTCACCTTTATTATAAACGATGTCAGCTGAAAACACAACTTGTTTTTGACGGCGTTGAACGACGGCAACGTTATGGGGGTGATTTCGGTAATGAGTCCCTCGCCGTCGCCGTGCTGAATGAGGGATATTATGAGGGCGAGGGCTATGCCTGAAAAGTAGAGCAGGCATACCGCGGGGAAGGGGTCGGCAAACAGCGGGGACAAAAATGTTAAAAATACGGGCAGCTTTGCGCCGCAGGGGACGTATGGCAACACGGCAATCGTGCGCAGGCGGGAGGAATTTTTGGCAAAACCGCGCGTGGTGGTTATTGCCGCAGCCGTGCAGCCCAACCCCGAAATTAAGGAAAACGCCGCCCGCCCCGAGAGGTTGACCCTTTCAAACAGGCCGTCGGTGACAAAGCAGAGCGCGCTCATGGCACCGCTTTCGTCGAGCAAAATGAGCGCAAGCCACAGCAGGGCGAGCTGTGGTGCGAAGGACAGCACTCCCCCCACTCCTCCGAGAACGCCCTCGCAGAAGAAGGAGGCAAAGGCTGCATTCGTCATGCGGGAGGACAAATACTGTGCAAGGCGGTCACATATGAGCCCTTCCAACCAATCCTTTAACAGGGCGCCCGGCATGGCAGGGTAAAAGGTTAAAAAGAAGGTCAGCAACATGACCGCGACAAAGATGAGCGGCGCATAAATTTTGCTGTAGAAGGGCCTTTCAACCATGCGGATTTTATAATTGCCCCCGCAATATACCTCGGCAAACGGCATATCCTCCCTTGTGACGGGGTGCAGGGCGGAGCCCGAAAGCACCAACTTTTTGAACTGCGCGGGAGGACAATCATACACGGGAACGCCGAGAAATTTTTCGAGGGCGGCGGCATCTACATGCCCGCCGCGGGCGGCGAGCGCCTTAGTCTTTGTGAGGTAGACGACGGTGTTCCTGTTGAGGGCGATGAGCTTTGAAGTGAGGCGGAGAGAATTTTCGAGAGTGAGCGCGTCGACAACGTTGATTATGCTGTCGGCAGAGCGGATTGACTTAGCCGCCTCCCCCTCCTCCATGGTGTACGCCTCAAAGGAGTACAGCCCGGGGCTGTCCGTAAAGGAGACGCCCTTTACGTTTTTGGTGAAGGAAGTTGTGGTTACGCCGTGGAAGTTGCCCGTCTTTAAGCGGCTGCCCGTGAGCGCGTTGAAGAGCGTTGTTTTACCCGCGTTGGGGTTGCCCGCCAAAACTATTTGCAAACTTCCACCTCTATGCACTGTGCAACGGCGCGGCGGACGGCGACGCGGGTGTAGCCTACGCCAAGCAATATGCTTGAGTTGAACAGGCTGAAGGCGAGCGCCGTCACCTCTGCCCCGCAGACTATTCCCAATGCCGAAAGGCGCGCGGCGACACCGCCGCGCGCCTTTACCGCCGTTATCCTGCCGCACTGCCCCACTTTTAAACCAAAAACGCTCATAGTATAAACTATGAGCGGGGCAGCCTGTTTATTCCCTCGGGTACATGTTCTGCAATAAACCGAGCGGCGGGGACTGCATTTATGCAGTCACCGCCGTTATTTAAAATTATAAACTTTATTTATTTTTATTACTGAAACAAATTTCCTCCTCTGCACCGAGAAGATAGTCGCACGACACGTTAAAATAGTGTGCAAGGGCGATTATTTCGTCAATGCTCGGCTCATTGTATCCCGTCTTCCACTTTGATAATTTCTGCTTAGATATTCCGAGCTCTTCGCTGACTTGATTTTGCGACTTTCCGCACGAGTCGAGCAACTCGGTAAGCCTTGCCACAAATTGGTTCATAGCTTCCTCCACAGAAAGTTTACCAAAATTTTCTTCAAAATTATTGACAGTCCCTGTTTTAGGGACTATAATAGTTATATAGCACAATGCTAAATTTAATAATTTTTATATAGGAGAGAAAAACATGAAAATCAAAAAAGTAGTTATGGCAATATGCGCTACCCTGTTGGCAGCAGTCAGCTTTGGCGTGGCCGCATGCAGTGGCTGCAATTCCTGCAACAGTTGCAATGGCGGCAGTCAGAACAATCAAAACATTACCGACGACACGACAGGCGACAATGGCGACGGCGATAATCAGGGCAACGACGACAACGCAGGCGAAAATGGCGGTGATGATCAGGGTAATAACGACAACGCGGGCGAAAATGGCGGCAATGGCAGCGGCAGCGAAACGGGCGGTGACGATAATACCCAAACACATACCCACACTTTTGCTACCAAATGGACTTGGGACGAGACTTATCATTGGCACAGCGCAACATGTGAACACACGGATGAAGTTGCAGACCGAGCCAAACATGTATATGTTGACGGCCTTTGCAGCGTATGCGGCGCCGAAGAGCCCTTCAGGCTGAAGGAGGACACCGACTTTGACGCTTTGATTTCGGATAAAGTGACCGCCGAGGAATGGCAAGCCGCATTTGACGAGGAAAACTTTAAGAATGTGACATTGAAATTATTAGTTGATAACGAAACATACGCCACATTTAAGAAAGAATACAGGGAAGACGCACAATTTACTCTTATGCAGGCCATACCTCCCGAAAACACAGATTCTCTTATGCCAACTGAAATTGGAACTGAAACTACAGAAAACAACAGGTGGATGTATCAGACAAACGCACAAGGTGACTCAATTAAAATTGATATCAATGCGCTTGCATCAGTGGACGAAACCGCGGGTGAAACTTACATTGATGCATATGACAATTGGATGTCGAGTTACGAGATGGTTTGCCCCAACTTTGGCGACTTCTTTGAGTGGTTTACATACGATGAAGAACTTGGCGCGTATGTTTTCGAGGGTACTGACGACGATAATTATGATGACGATATAGAGACCAATGCTATATTCGCATATTGGAACGAACATTATTGGCGTGCTGTTGTAAAGATTGTTGACGGAAAAATAGCTTATATTGAATCACAAATTAACAGTACAAACATATACTACATTCATTTTTATGACTACGATTATACTGTTGTAGAGCTGCCCGAAGCTGAAATTGTGGACGTCAGTCAAATATATTGATATATAACCCCAATTATTGCAATACCCCCGCGCACAAAATGTGCGCGGGGGTATTTATATGTGCGGCAGGCGGCACTTTGCCGCCTGCCGCTTTGACTGCGTTTGGGGAACCATGAAGCCGTCCATTGTCCGCGCAGAAACTGCGCGAGATACATTCGACTACGCTCAGTATGACAATGGGCGCATGACTTCGTTTGGGGGATTTCTCCACTTCGCGCAATGATTGCGCTTCGGTCGAAATGACACCCCCACCCGTCATCTTGAGCGAAGCGAGCGAAATGAGCGGAGTCGAAAGATCTGGTTGGTCTCAAATCAAACAAGATACATTCGACTACGCCTTCGGCTGCGCTCAGTATGACGCGGCGGAGCCGCGTGCACCTACAATAATGAAAGAGAATTTTAGGGCAGTTATACTTTTGAAACCGTTAAGGTGACTTTTTCGCCGTTGATGGACTGCTCCTTTGTGAAGCCTTCGGCGGTGCCTTCGGTTACGGAGTTGGCAAGAACGTCGGTTGCGAATGCGCCCTTTGCAAGCACCTTTTGTACCCTGCCCGAGGCGGTGTAGTACACGTTTATTCTGTCGGTAACTTCAAAGCCGGCGTCCTTGCGCATATTCTGAATTTTTGAGACGAGTTCGCGCTCGATACCCTCGTCAATCAGCTCGTCGGTGAGGGCGGTGTCGAGGGCGACGGTTATGCCGTTATCGGCCGCGGCGACATAGCCCTTGGCGGACTGAGTGAAGATTTGCAGATCGTCCTGCGTGAACGTGACGCCGAGGTCGGCAATTTCGTACACGCCGCCGTCCTTTACTGCAGCGACAACCTCATCTGCATTGCAGCTGTTCAAAAATGCCGTTATCTGCCCGAGTTTTTTGCCGTACTTGGGGCCGAGAGTCTTGAGCTGAGGCTTTAATTTGTAGCTGATATACTGCGTTGCGTCGTCGGCTACGGAGAACTGCTTGACATTGAGCTCGTCCAAGACAATCCTCTCCTCTTCGGGGGTGAGGGAGAAATCGCGGGCGGTGACGACGACCATCTTTGCAAGGGGCTGACGGTTCTTTAAGTTGCCTGCGTTTCTTGCGGCGCGACCCAAAACTACGATATCCAAAACGCCGTCCATGCCGCGCTCGAGCTCCTTGTCAATCATGCCCTCGTCGGCGACGGGGAAGGAACAGAGGTGAACGGAGATGGGCTCGTCCTTAAAGAAATTGGGGACGAGGTTTTTGTACATCATCTCTGCAATGAAGGGTGTATAGGGCGCGGTGAGTTTGGCGATGGTGACGAGGACGGTGTACAGCGTGGTGTAGGCGGCCGCCTTGTCGTCCGTCATGTCGCTGCCCCAATAGCGCTCGCGGCCGCGGCGGACATACCAATTGGAGAGAATGTCCACAAAGTCCTGCAGGGCACGGGAAGATTCGGTTATCTCGTACTTGTCAAGGTCGGCATCGACAAGCTTAATGAGGGAGTTGAGTTTGGAGAGTATCCACTTGTCCATAAGGGACAGCTTGCAGTCCTTTAAGCAATACTTTGAGGGGTCGTACTTGTCGATTTCGGCGTATAAGGTGAAGAAGGCGTAGGTGTTCCACAATGTGCCGATGTACTTGCGCTGAACTTCGGAGACGGCCTCCTCGTAGAACCTTGAGGGCAGCCAAGGGGCTGACGAGGTGTAGAAATACCACCTTACGGCGTCGGCGCCCTGCTTGTCGAGGACAGACCACGGGTCGACGACGTTGCCCTTGTGCTTGGACATCTTTATGCCGTTTTTGTCGTTGACGTGCCCCAAAACTATGCAGTTTTTGAAGGGCGCTTTGCCGAACAGAATGGTGTTGATGACGAGCAGGGTGTAGAACCAACCGCGGGTCTGATCGACCGCCTCAGAGATGAAGTCTGCGGGGAAGGTTTCGTCGAACAAATTCTTATTTTCAAAGGGGTAATGATACTGCGCGAAGGGCATGGAGCCGGAGTCGAACCAACAGTCGATTACTTCAGGCGTGCGCTTCATCTTGCCGCCGCACTTGGGGCAGGTGCAGGTTAAATTGTCGAGGTAAGGACGGTGAAGCTCGATATCCTGATCGTAAGGAATTCCGCACTTTTCCTTGAGCTCGGCCTTGGAGCCGATGACCTCTATCTGACCGCAGTCGGGGCAGACCCAAACGGGCAGGGGCGTGCCCCAATACCTGTCGCGCGACAGACCCCAATCTATGACATTTTCAAGGAAGTTGCCCATGCGGCCTTCCTTTATAGTTTCGGGCATCCAATTTACCGAGCGGTTGGCGGCGATTATGTCGTCCTTGACCTTTGTGACCTCGATAAACCACGACGAGCGAGCGTAATACAGGAGGGGCGTATCGCACCGCCAACAGTGGGGATAGTCGTGCTCGAAGGGCAAAACTTTGAACATTTTGCCCTCGTTTTGCAGCCTTTCGAGTATGAGTTTATCTGCCTTTTTGGCAAATATGCCGTCCAAAGAGGGGAAACGCTTGTCGAAGCAGCCCTGCTCATTGACGAGCTGAACGACGGGGAGATTATACTTTTTGCCCACTTTGTAGTCGTCCTCGCCGAAGGCGGGGGCAATGTGCACGACGCCCGTGCCGTCGCCCATGGTGACGTAGGTGTCGCACACAACATAGTGCGCCTTTGCGGGCGCATTTGAGGGGGAGATGCGGGCAATTTCTGCCGTGGTTTCAGGGAAGAGGGGTTCATATTCCAACCCCTCCCACTCGCTGCCCTTCTTTTCGGCGACGACGGTGTAGTCCTCGAAGAATTTGGAGACGAGCGCCTTTGCAAGGATGTAGCCCACTCCCTCGCTCTCGATCTGAACGTAGGGTTCATCCGGGTTCATGCAGAGGGCGACATTTGAAGGCAGCGTCCAAGGCGTAGTTGTCCACGCAAGGATATAAAGGTTTTCCTTACCTTTCACCTTGAAGCGGGCGACGGCAGAATTTTCCTTGACCGTCTTGTAGCCCTGAGCTACCTCGTGCGAGGAGAGAGCCGTGCCGCAGCGGGGGCAATAGGGCACGATTTTGTGACCTTTATATAATAGACCCTTTTTGTGCATTTCATTGAGTGCCCACCACTCCGACTCGATATAGTTGTCGTCATAGGTGACGTAGGGGTGCTCCATGTCCACCCAATAGCCGACGCGGTCGGACATCTTCTCCCACTCTGATTTATACTTCCACACCGACTGCTTGCACTGCTTGATGAAGGGCTCTATGCCGTAGCTTTCAATCTGCTGTTTGCCGTTGATGCCGAGGGATTTTTCCACCTCAAGCTCGACGGGCAGGCCGTGGGTGTCCCATCCCGCCTTGCGAAGGACGTGCTTGCCCTTCATGGTCTGAAAACGGGGGATTATGTCCTTCATTACCCTCGTTAAAATGTGGCCGATATGGGGCTTGCCGTTGGCCGTGGGGGGGCCGTCGTAGAAGGAGAACTCCTCCCCGCCCTCATTCTTTTGCACCGATTGTTCAAAGACATTGTTGTCCTTCCAAAACTTGATGACCTGCTTTTCACGGTCGACAAAGTTCAGGGAAGTATCTACCTTTTCATACATAAATATATCCTCACAGAATTAGTAGTCAGTAAGTGGTGAATTTTACGCGCCATAGGCGCATGATTTTGGGAGGGAGGGCGGGTTCCTTGTCATCTTGAGCGTAGCGAGTTTTACGAGCGAAGCCGAAAGATCTTGTTCGGTTTTAACCGAGCTAGATACATTCGACTACGCAGGACAAGTCCTGCTTCGCTCAGTATGACAATAAGGTGAAGAGCGTAAACCCTTCAGTCACACCTCGCTAAAGCTCCGTGTGACAGCTCCCCTTAAAAAGTGGAGCCTTTTATGCGGTTCCGCGCCTTTGGCGCATAAATTCAATATGCGTTACCCTGAATAAAAAAAACACCATTAAAGCGCCGTTTGGACACTTTAATAGTGCTTGTAAACCACCAAAACAAACTGACATTTGCCGTGACTTGTGACGGGTCACGAATCCGTGCGCCCTTACTGCAATTTTGGGGGCGCAGGCTGAAAGGTGATATCCGCA
>CALVPX010000039.1 GCA_944354265.1 uncultured Clostridia bacterium
TTTATTTGCACAAACGTTTGTATTTATATTCTAACCCACTAAATATGACAAAAAGTGCATAATTAAAAAATAAATGTACTTTTTTTTAAATAAATCATGTGCTCGCCGTGTAACGAACGACCCCGTCGGGGCGCAACTGCGCCCCGACGGGGTCGTTCATTTACAATAAATCCTTCAAAACCGATAAATCGAGCTTCCACTCGGGAATTTCATTTCTGCGGCGGTGGGCGGCGTTGGCCTCGCCCAAGGCCTTGCGGTACTCGGCATAGGAACAATTATTGACCTTCATGAAGTGATCGGCCGCCTCCCTCTCCCTGCCCATCAACTGAGTGCGGCCGATGTGGATGACCTCGTGGCAGGCATGGCAGACGGCGATTACTCCCGTCAGCTTCTGCACGGCGTTGGCCTCGTCATAAGCCCACTGCTCGTGCGCTTCAAGCCGCCTTGCAGGGGCGCCGCATATCATGCAGTGGCCGCCTGCCTTGGCGTAGGCCTTTTTTCTTATTACATCCCACCCGCCCGGCGGCAGCAGTGAGCGCAGGTTTGAGTACCAACAGCTGTCCGGCACCAATTCAAAGTTGAGTTTCATAGCCACATTATACACCCCTTGTAAAATTTTTGCAAAAAATTTATAAGGGGTATTGACAAACGCCGTTGCGGACGTATAATGAAAGTGATATCAAAATGATATCAAAAGGAGAATATTAACCATGACAGAGAATGTGAATGAAAAGGTGATACGCGGCATGAAGGGCGGCGTGGCAGTCGCAATTTTTGTACTGCTTTTTGCCGTGGCCATTGTCATGATTGCCGTAGGGGTGACCATGTCTTCCGGCAGGGGCAACGGCGCCTATATGTTAATTGCCGTCTTGGGCATGATTTTGGTAGTTGCGCTGATTGTGGGGCTCAACGGATTTAAGATACTCGCCCCCAACGAGGCGATTGTTCTGACCTTCTTCGGCAAATATTACGGCACGCTCAAGGACGACGGATTTTTCTATGTAAATCCCCTGTGCTCGGCCGTAAATCCCGCCGCCGGTTTCGGCACTTTGGGCAGGAAGAAGCTCAGCCTCAAGGCCATGACCCTCAACAACGAAAAACAGAAGGTCAACGACGAGGAGGGCAACCCCATTGAGATCGGCGTGGTGGTAATATGGCGCGTGGTGGACACGGCCAAGGCCGTGTTTGCCGTTGAGAACTACTCCTCCTACATAGCCACGCAGACCGACAGCGCCATAAGGCAGGTTGCGCGACAGTACCCCTACGACGTATCGGACAACGACGAAAAGTCGCTGCGCGGCTCCTCGCAGGAGATTGCAAATATTTTAAAGGCCGAACTGCAGGAGCGCGTGGACATGGCGGGGCTTGAGATACTTGAGGCACGCATCTCCAACCTTGCATATGCGCCCGAAATTGCGGCGGCAATGTTGCAGCGTCAGCAGGCGGCGGCGATAATCGCGGCAAGGCAGAAGATAGTTGACGGAGCCGTTTCGATGGTGGATATGGCGCTCAAAAAGCTTGCCGAAAATCACGTCTGCGAACTTGACGACGAGAGGAAGGCGGCGATGGTTTCTAACCTCTTAGTCGTACTCTGTGGCAACAAGGACGCGCAGCCGATAGTAAATAGCGGAAGCATCTATTGATGCTTCCGCGTGAATTACAAGCTGTGCTTGTGTGAATTGGGCGCATGATATGCGCCCGCGAATTGCGCCATATTCTTGTCCGTCGCTACCATTGTCATTTCGAGCTTGTCGAGAAATCTGCGCAATAGGCGCGACAATGGTAGCTCCGAGATTTCTCCACGTTGGTCGAAATGACAAGAATTGGGCGCATGAATTGCAACTTTTTCAAAGTTGCGTTGTGGTGAGAAGCAATGCGCCTTTGGCGCAAAATACTCATCAACTGTCATTTCGACCGAAGAGAGCGACAGCGAACGGAGTGGAGAAATCTGCGCGAACGAAGTTCAGACTTCGTTTGGGGGATTTCTCGACTACGGGCTTCGCCCTCCGCTCGAAATGACAAGGGAGTATAAAAATCACGAAAAATCGCAGCCGCCACAAGGCAAGATTTTTGTGAGGTGCATCATGTACGGTCCGCACGAAAATTGGTTCCTCGTCGACCCGAACGACAAGGACAAATATAATAAACTGAACAACAATTTGGGCGCAAATATGGTTATCAGCTTTGTAATAGCCATAGCAGCCGAATTTTTGGCGGCGATGTTTGCCGCCGAAGCCCTTGCCGACTACGGCGTGTGGCTGTACATTGCCGTGGGATTTATTTGGTTTATATACTACGTCGTCCTACTTATCCGCAATAACAACGCCAAAAAGCGGCTGCTGTCCGCCAACGAGGCCAAGTTTACCGACTGCGAGCTCGACGAGATAAGGCGCGGGCTGCAGAGAGAATATTACCTGTCTCAGCGTCGCACATCAATTGTTATGCTGTGCATAATTGCCGTCTGCACGCTTGCGGGTTTAATACTTGCGGTGTGTTGGACGGACTACTCACAGCCCGGTTGGGGCGCCACTATAGGCATTGCGACGGGCACCTGCTTTATCTTCAGCCTGATACCCGCCCTTATTTCGGCATTTGTAATGGCTATCTTTTACGGCCGCAAGGTTAAGCCCGACGAACAGCGCGTGTGCGATTTGCTCTCCGCGCAGTACGAGGAGGCTTACTACCGCGCACACCCCGAAGAGAGGGAATAATTTAACTATGAGCGGCTCAATGCCGCGTTTACAGTTATGAGTTGCGCTTTGGCGCAACAGCTGCATACTGCTGAAGTTGAAGGACGCCAAGGCGTTTAAGGCCTCGCACTCGTTTTTTTGGAAGATTATGCGGGGGAGCGCAGTCGCCCTGCCCTTCCACCTTTCATACGGCAATAGACGGGACATATATGCCGCTCTTTCGGCATTGTATGAATATTATAAAATTGACGGAGGTAATTAAAATGGCTGACAACAACGAAAGATTCATTTTAACCTACAAACAGGGCGTTGCCACGAGGACGGAGATACTCGTTGACAAGCTGACGGGCGTAAATTACCTTTTCCGCGTGGAGAACGGCTATGCGGGCGGACTTACTCCCCTTTTGGACAAGGACGGCAAGCCGGTGATTACCCCCATGCCGAACGCTTAATGCAAAGCACCTCCGCATTAAGCATAGTGAAGAAGTAAGAGTGAAGAGTGAATAGCGGAGAAATCTGCAAATGCAGTCGCTAATTCCCTCTACGTCATCTTGAGCGAGCCATAGGCGAAGTCGGGCAAGGAGGCGAAGCCGACGACGCTCTGCCGAGGGGGCCCCTTTTGGGGTTTCGGCAGTAGGATCCTGTTTGATTTCATACCCTACAAGATACATTCGACTGCGTTCGTCTCTACCGTTCCTCACTCCGCTCAGTATGACGTCCCTTTTGTCATTTCGACCGAAGAGAGCGACAGCGAACGGAGTGGAGAAATCTGAAAGAATGCAGTGCAGACTTCGTTCGGGGGATTTCTCGACTACGGGCTTCGCCCTCTGCTCGAAATGACAAGGGGGAATAAAATCACGGAAAGTTGGTGCATATCCCCTTATGCACAACTTTCGTGAGGAGAATCTATGTCTGATAAACAACCCAAAAAACAGGTACCGTTGAGAATTTCTGCCGAGCTCTACATTGAGCTTGAGCGCTGGGCAGAGGACGACTTCCGCTCAATCAACGGCCAAATTGAATACCTCCTCACCGAGTGCGTGCGCTATCGCAAGCGGGGCAAGAAGGGGCTTACCCCTCCCCTCTTCTCCGATTTGAACGACGACGGCACTTTGAAGGACGACAAAAAGTAATGGAAAAAACTGCTTTAACCGCGCAGAGAAATGCGCGGTATTTGAAATACATTAAATTATAATTAAAGCTCAAGTTTGTCTTTTCCGCACTTTCGGTAGTGGGCGGCATATTTGCGATAGTTGCCGAATTTACTGAAATAACTGCTCTGCGCTGGGTAGCCTTTGCGGCGGCGATAACGGCGATTATAATATGTATTGTTGCAATAATTGAGTCGACAAGAGGGTGCGCCGTTTACAAACAGATTAAGTTAGAAGCTTGCCGCATCATGGCGCAAAATCTGGCTTATACTGAGCTAAAAAAAGACGGACAATTACTTGAAGTATTTACCGACGACGACCTGAACATAACTCTGGCGTGTGACAGAAAGATAATTGCCAAAATCAAAAGCAACGAAACGTTGGAACTTGCGTCGATAGAGACCGACCTGTTTGATATGATATGCGATTACTTCCGCGCAATTTGCTACAAAATGGAAAAAACGGGCGTTTCTCCACCCGACATTGCACTTTGCAACTGCGACAAGAACAAAAAGAAGCCCACATATATTGTAGCCAACGGGCAACTTGTAAAATTCAAGACCGAAAAGAATATTTTCATTAAGTACAAACTTTTGTGAACGATTGCATATCAAAAGCGGCGGGCGCAGACTGAAAAGTCTGCGCCCGCCGCTTTTGAAAGTTTAATCAGTCATCGCCCACATATTCATCGTGGAAGCGCCTGACTTCCTCGGGGTCGAGGGAAATTTTTTGCAGGCTGCCGGTAAGCTCGTTGGCGCTCACCGTGCTTGAGGACAGTTTGTAGAGGGGTTTTTGGGTTTTTTTGGACTTGCTCATACCATAATTATGGCATTGCACGTTAAAATTTATACTGCCGTGATGACAAAAGCCGCATCGGAAGATGCGGCTTTTGTTTTTATGGAGCGATGCGGCTGCTCGCCGCAATGAATGGGGCATAGTTCGGGCGCAATTGCCAAAACTACTTAAATAGTTATCATCGCCATATTACACCAAATTATTTGGTATGTCAAGTGTTTTACCAAAATATTTGGTAATTTAGTTATATGAAGGAAATAAAGTTTGCTGAAAATTTGAAGGAGCTGCGGCAGGCCAAGGGGCTGACGCAGAGCCAACTTGCAAAAATGATAGGCGTGGATCAACGCACGGTGAGCGCGTGGGAAAACAAGGTATGCAGACCCGATTATGAAATGCTTGAAAAATTGTGCGAACTGTTCGGCGAAAGTTTTGAAGGGCTGCTGACCTGATCAATTTTAATCCCCGCGCAGGTGCCCTGCGCGGGGATTTTTGCAATTGGTGCCGCAATATGCTTTGACGAACATCGCTTTAATTATTTTTCAGCCCCGCAGGAGAAGGTTACTTCGGGCATGCCGCCGCCGAGGGCAACCGCCCTTAAAAAGGCATAGCCGCCCGAAAAATTGTAGCAGTTAAAACCGTTCTGCGCGAGTATGCGGCAGGCGAGGTAACTCCTCAGCCCGCTGTGGCACATAACATATATGCGCTTATCCTTGGGCACTTCGCCCATGCGCGAGCGCAGGTCGTCGAGCGGGATATTTACAAACCCTTCGGCATGGCCTGCGGCGTACTCCTGAGGCGTGCGGGCATCTAAAAGATATGCCCCGCCGTCGGCCCTGAGCGCGGCGATATCGCGCCATGTGAACTGCTTTACGCGGCCGCCCATGATATTTTCGATAATATATCCCGCCATGTTCACGGGGTCCTTGGCGGACGAATAGGGCGGCGCATATGCGAGGTCGAGCTCTGTAAGCTCTGTCGCCTTGAGTCCCGCACGGATGGCCGTGGCGAGCACGTCTATGCGCTTATCCACGCCCTCGTGCCCCACTATCTGCGCGCCGAGTAGCCTTGCCGTGCCGTTTTCGAACACAACCTTCATGGTCATGTTGCGGGCGCCGGGGTAGTAGCCCGCGTGCGAGGAGGGAGAAAGCACCACGCTTTGGCAGTCTATGCCCGCCGCCTCCGCCGCCTTTTGGTTTATGCCCGTAGTGGCGACGGTCATGTCGAACACCTTGATGACCGACGAGCCCTGCGAGCCGCCGTAAACCGAGGGTATGCCGCAGATGTTGTCGGCGGCGATTCTGCCCTGCTTGTTGGCGGGGCCTGCAAGCGATATGAGCGCCTTCTGCCCCGTGATGAAGTTGGTCACCTCCACCGCGTCGCCGACGGCGTAAATGTCCTTATCGGAGGTAAGCATGTGCCCGTCGACGCATATGCTGCCCTTTATGCCCGTCTTTAGCCCCGCCATTTGGGCGAGGGAACTGTCGGGCAAAACGCCGAGGGCGGCGACGGCCATGTCGCAGGGAAGCTTGGTTCCGTCGGCAAGCTTGCACAAAATTTTGCCGTCCGCCTCCTCAAAGCCCTTTACGCTAGCGCCGAAGCGCACCTCCACGCCCTCCCTCTTGACCTTGGCGGCGACGAGGCAGGCCATGTCATAATCGAGGGGCTGCAACAGCTGATTGGGGCGCTGAAGAATGGTGACCCTGAGCCCTGCGCGGACGAGATTTTCGGCCAACTCTATGCCGATGTATCCGCCGCCGGCGATGACTGCCGTGCGCGGCTTTTTTTGGTCTATATAGCTCTTTATGGCAAAGGTGTCCTCGACGGTGCGCAGGATAAAAACGCCATCGCAGTCCGTTCCCTCAATGCCGAAGAGGGCAGGGCGGGCGCCCGTGGCAATTATCAGCTTGTCGTAGCTGTCGGTAAAGGTTTGACCCGTGGCCAAATTTTTTACCGTCACCTGCTTTGACGCGCGGTCTATGGCAGTCACCTCGTGATTGACCTTGGCGACTATGTTGAAGCGGCTGAAAAAGGACTGCGGGGTCTGCAGAGTCAGCTCCTCCCCGTCCTCAATCTCGCCGCCGATATAGTAGGGCAGGCCGCAGTTGGCGTATGAGATGTAGCCGCTGCGCTCGTAGATGACAATTTCGGCGCCCTCGTTCAATCTTCTTAAGCGTGCGGCTGCGGTCGCACCACCCGCCACTCCGCCGATGATGATTACTTTCATGATCTGACTCCCGTATTTGCTGTTTACAATAGTATATCACTCGCACGGCAGAATATCAATAGCCAATTACAATTTGCGCTGCATGAAGAATGGGCCTACGCCGCTCCCCGTTTCGTGGGTGACTATGTAAGTCCATGCGTAACTTTTACCGACGACGTAGAATTCGCCGCAAGTCTCTCTGTTGCCCTCTATTCCCTCGGCGGTGAGCGCCGTTGAGGGCAGGGGAAGGCCGTCCCTTTGGGCAACGAGGTATGCGCAGGTCGCGCCCGATTTGTCGGCCCTGTCATACGCCCTCCTCGCCTCGTCGCCCTGAAGGAATTTGTCCTTGGAAATGAAGCCGTCGCAGAAAGCCGTCCAAATATATCCGCCGTCTATATGCTCTTTGTACTGCTCTGCGGTGAGCGCGGGGGCAAATACCCTAAGCCACCTGTTAAAGAATGGGCGCTCCATATAGTGCTGATAGTCCTTTAAAAGCAACCTTTTGTTTGACTTTTTGTCTTTTTTCATATTTTCTCCTTTAAATGCTTTAAATTATTATATCACTCCGCATATTAAATTACAATAGTTGCATACTCATTTAAAACGGTAAGGCTCCGACAAAACGATGTTTTGTCGGAGCCTTTTTTGCGCTGTCGCCTTCATAATTTAAGGCGGCAGCGCAGATGATGGGCAATATTACAATGCAACAGCTTTGACGGCAAACCTTTCTCCTTCGGGCGAGGTGTACAACAGGGCGTCTCCCTCGCATGAACAGCAACCCAAAAAATACTCGTCTACCAACGGTTTTAGTGCGGCGATAACATCTTCCGCCGAAACCCTTACATTTTCTTCATTATACGACAAATTTTGCGTATTATTGTCTGTTAAAGTATTCATAAGTATCTCCTTCAATTATTCACATATCGTGCCGCACTTATTGTTAACTATATTATACACTCACTTCTTTTTACAGTCAAACAAAATGTTAAACAAAGAGAGGATAATATTTTGTAGAAAAAGCACTTTGTTTGGAGAATTATGTCGATTTTTATAGAAAGACTGAAAGAATATATGGATGATGCCCATCTTAGCGGCGTTTCACTCGCCAAAGCAATAGGTTGCAGCAGAGTAACGATTTCAGGGCTGATGAACGGTGCGCATGCGCCATCTACCAAGCTGCTTATAAAAATCGTTGAATATTTCAATTGTTCCGCGGATTATCTCCTTGGCCTTACAGATTATCCAAAACGGGAAAATTTTGATAGTGTAAAGCCATTTGGGCAGAGACTGAAATTGTGCCTGAGCTTGGCGGGCAAAACTGAATACAGATTGCAGACAGATTTGCACATATCACGATCACTTACATACAGGTGGCTGAATGATATGGCAATCCCCTCAATTGAAAGCTTGAAAAATTTGGCAAAGTATTTTGGTTGCTCGGTAGACTATCTGCTAGGCAGAGAGAATTAATAGTAAGGAATTCCTTATATATAAGAATTTTATTGACATATAGCAAAAAACATAGGAGATTATCCTATGTTTTTTACTTTTTTGATTGTTTTTAATTGGTTTTCGCTTTTTATTAATGCGGCATGAATTGCACACCATTTGTGCATTGTGGTTTAATGTTTAATAAATAAACCCTTCCGTCATGCTAAAGCATGACACCTCCCCTTTTAAAAAAGTGGAGGCTTTAATGCGGTTCTGCGCCATCGGCGCATAAATTATGTCGCAAGGCGGAATTCATTTCCGCCGTTAAGCGGCCACAATTTGTCGCGCAAGCGAGCTCACCTGAGGTGAAGGCGCACAATTATATAAACGTGCGCCCTTAAGTATTGTGCGCCGAGGAGCGGAGCTCCTCAGGATAAATCAAATCGCAGGCACGGCCTGCCGAGATTTGATTTAATTTTACACAAGTTCAATTATCGCTTCTTCTGCGCCGTCGCCGCGACGTTCACCCAAAAGATAGATGCGGGTGTAGCCGCCGCCCTGACCGACTTCTTCCTTGCGCTGTGCGTACTTGGGCGCAATTTCGTTGAAGAGCTTTTCCATCAAGGGATGCTTGATGTCCTTGGTGCGGGCCTTGTAATCGGACTTCTTTTCAGAGAAGGGCTTTGCCTCCTGAATGTCGCGAAGCTTTGCCATGATGGCGCGGCGTGCGGCAAGCTTTTTGGGGCTGTCCTTAACTACCTTTACAGTTACTTCCTTGCCCTTGGAGTCGGTCTTTACTACGTCCTTCTCTTCGTTGAGGTCGTAGGTGTTGACTGCCTTGGTGATTATTTTTTCAACGTAGGGCTGAAGTTCCTTTGCCTTTGCCTGAGTTGTCTTTATTCTGCCGTACCATAAAAGCTCGGAAGCCTGATTTCTGAGCATGGCATTTCTCTGAGCGGATGTTCTTCCTAATTTGCCGGGCATGATATATTAGTCCTCCTTGTTTGATAATGAAAGACCGTAGGACTGCAATTTTAAAATTACTTCGTCCAACGACTTTCTGCCGAGGTTTCTGACCTTTAACATTTCTTCCTCGGTCTTTTTGGTTAAATCTTCTACCGTGTGTATGTTTGCGCGCTTGAGGCAGTTGTAAGAGCGGACTGAGAGATCCATATCCTCGATTGCCATCTGAAGGATCTTCTGCTGACGGTCGTCCTCGTTCTTGACAAGGATATCCATATCCTTTATCGTGTCCGAAAGGTCGACGAAGAGCGAAATGTGGTCCTGCATGATCTTTGCCGCAAGGGAGACGATTTCCTTTGCGGAGAACGCGCCGTTGGTCCATACTTCAAGGGTGAGCTTGTCGTAGTCGGTATTCTGACCGACGCGGGTGTTTTCAACCTGATAGTTGACCTTTTTGACGGGCGTGTAGATGGAATCGATGGGAATGTAATCGATGAGATCGGAGCGGGTGTGATCCGCGCCCTTGTAACCGCGGCCGCGGCCGATGGTTATTTCCATATCGATCTTGCCGCCCGCATCCACGGTGCAGATGTGCTGGTCGCCGTTGATTATTTCAATTTCGGCGTCCTGCGTAATATCGCTTGCCTTTACCTCGCAGGGACCTTCCTTGTAGAGGTGAACGACCTTTACATAATCCTTGTCCGTTACCTTGGTTTTGATAGCCAGCGACTTTAAGTTAAGGATAATTTCGGTTACGTCTTCCTTAACCCCCGCAACTGCCGAAAACTCGTGCTTGACCGAGCCATCCAAAAACCTGATGCCCTGTGCAGCCGCGCCGGGGAGCGCGGAGAGGAGTATTCTTCTTAAGCAGTTGCCTATTGTAAGACCGAAGCCCTTCTCTAAAGGTTCGACTACTATCTTTGCGTAGGACTGATCCTCGCTTTCGTCAACCGCGATCTTGGGCATATCCATTTCGATCATAAACTACCTCCTTAACTTAAATTATATTATTATTTGGAGTAGAACTCGACAATCATATGCTCGGCAATCTGGCTGTCGATATCATCTCTTTGAGGAAGCGCTAAAATTTTACCTTCTAACTTTTCGGGGTTGAAGTCGAGCCACTTGGGCAGATTTGCAACCTTTGCCGATTTGATAGCTTCGAAATATTTGTTGGAGGTTTTATTTTCCTTGACGGCGATAACGTCGCCGACCTTGACGATGTAGGAGGGGATGTTTACCTTTTTGCCGTTTACGGTGAAGTGACCGTGATTTACAAGCTGACGGGCCTGTGCGCGGCTTACGCCGAGACCCATTCTGTAAACTACGTTGTCGAGCCTGCGCTCAAGGAGCGAGAGCATGTTTTCACCGGTGATGCCCTTCATTCTGTCGGCCTTTTCATAGTACATTCTGAACTGGCCTTCCTGTACGCCGTAGATGCGCTTAACCTTCTGCTTTTCGCGCAGCTGCTGGCCGTATTCGGAAACCTTTCTCCTGCCCGCGCC
>CALVPX010000040.1 GCA_944354265.1 uncultured Clostridia bacterium
GGGGTAGCTGGATTCGAACCAACGAATGACGGAGTCAGAGTCCGTTGCCTTACCGCTTGGCGACACCCCAATATTAAGTGCGCAATCCGCCGCGATTGCGAAATATATTATAATGTACAACTTGAAAAATTACAAGCAATTTTGCTAAGTTTTTCGCCTTTTTTTATTTTTTTATTAAAATGCCTCATTATTGAAGGCCGCCTTCCTGCACGATTAAAAGCACAATGCGCAGCGTTTGCCTGCAGAGTAGCGCGCCCCTGAAGTTTTTAAACTTCAGGGGCGCGCATTATTACACAAAAATTATAACACCTTGGACAAAAATTCCTGCAGGCGGGGCGACTGAGGGTCGCCGAAGATCTGCGCGGGGGTGCCCTCCTCGGCGATCTGTCCGTCGGCCATGAACAGCACCCTTGTGCCGACTTCGCGGGCGAAACCCATTTCGTGCGTGACTATGACCATGGTCATGCCCGAATCGGCAAGCTCCTTCATGAGCTCTAAAACTTCGCCGACCATTTCGGGGTCGAGGGCGCTTGTGGGCTCGTCGAACAGCATATAGTCGGGGGTCATTGCAAGCGCACGCACTATTGCAATGCGCTGTTTTTGGCCGCCTGAGAGGGTTGAGGGATAGTCCTTGGCCTTGTCGTCAAGCCCGATGCGCTTTAAGAGTTGGTGGGCAAGCTCCTCCGCCTCCTCCTTTGTTTTGAGCTTTAAGGTGACGGGCGCGAGGGTAAGATTGTCGAGCACGGTTTTGTTGTTGAAGAGGTTGAAGTGCTGAAAGACCATGCCTATTCTGCGGCGCGCGAGGTTGATATCTAACGAGTTATCCCTTTTGCACTGCCTGACGGCCCTTGAAAAAGCCTGACCTTCGAACTTTTTTAAGAGGTCGTCCCTTTTGATTTGGGCGATGGCGTCCTCATCCGTCCTGCCCTCGGCCTTGAGGCGGCCGTAGGTTTTGGAGAGGCGGATAATTTCGGGGTGAAGATAGGGGTCGACGGGGGTTATGAGCTTGTTTTCCACCCAAATCTCGCCGTAGGTGGGCTCTTCAAGAAGGTTCATGCAGCGCAGAAGCGTGGACTTGCCGCTGCCGCTCGGGCCGATTATTACCACCTTTTCGCCCTTTTCGACCGTGGTGGACACGGCCTTTAAAACCTGCGTCTTGCCAAAATTCTTATATAAATTTTTAACGGCGATCACTTTTGCGCAACCTCCTCTCAATGAGCTTTATTATGAGCACGATAGCGTAGACAACGGCGAGATAGAAACAACCCGCGACAATGGACGAGGCGAGATATGCCCCGCCGAGGTTGATGGCAATTTGACCTGCCGCGGCGTTTAAATCGAAGGTGAGCGTTCCCACAGTAGTGCCCACAATGCCAATTATGGACGTATCCTTCAAGAGAGCTATCATTTCGTTGCCGATTGCGGGAATTACATTTTTTATGGCCTGCGGGAAGATTATTTTAATCATTGTGGCAGTCCACGGAATGCCCAAAGAGCGGCCCGCCTCCATCTGGCCCTTGTCGACGGACATTATGCCTGCGCGGATATTTTCTGACACATACGCGCCCGAATTTATACCGAATGTTATGATTGCGGCATAGGGCTTAAAGTTGGGGAAGGCGAGTATGGAAAAGACCATTAAAAAGAGCTGAAGCGCCACGGGCGTGCCGCGGATGACAGTTGTGTATATGTTACAGATAAAGGCGGGAATCTTCATCCACTTGTTGTTGAGCGCAGCTATTTTGACGATGGCGACAATGAAGCCGAGTACGAGTCCTATTACTACGGCGGCGAGCGTCATAATGAGCGTATTACCGAAACCCTGCCATATATAGCCCATGTAAGTGGGCGACGATAGAATTGTTCCTAAATCTTCAAACACTGTTTATTCCTCAAAGACAGACGGGCTGCCGCGTTTAAGCGCCACAGCCCGTGTTTTTTGTTATCAGTTGGTAGCGAGGTCGAGATGCTGCATTACAAGGCGGTCGATGCCGTTGTTGCCGTCTTCATCGACGTCATCGAGAAGCTCGTTCAAAACTTCGTTTATGGCGTCGAGAATTTCAGTTTGACCCTTGGTGACAGCGATTGCGTATTGGTCGACTGCGGCTTCGTCCTCCTCTACCGTGGCACCCTTATAATAGAGGGGCAGGCAGGCGAGGCCTTCGTTGTTGGCGACGAGAGTCTGTGCGGGCAGCTCGTCGATTATTACCGCGTTGATATTGAGGCCAATATCGTTGACGGCCACACTCAGTGAATCAAATTCTGTTCTCTGAGCGCCCGTTCCCTGAAGAACGCCGCCGTCGATTTCGTCGGAGAGGAAGAGATCGGCAGTGGTGCCGCCCTGAATACCTATGTTCATGCCTGCGAGCGAATCCCAATAGATTACGTCGCCGTTGGCGCCGCTCTGACTGATGGCGGGTGCGCCCTCGCCGCCGACTTCATAGATGACGTACAGCGAAGCCGTGTAGTAGGGAACGGAGAAATCTACCTTTTCCTTGCGCTCATCCGTGATGGAGAGGCCTGCCGCGCCGACGTTGGTCAGTCTGCCCTCGGCAACGGTGTCGATTATAATATCAAAGTTGGCATTTTCGAATACGACATCCCTGCCGAGCTTTTCGCCGACCCTGTTCATGATGTCGACGTCCACGCCGACGATCTGACCGTCGGACAGGTACTCGAAGGGGGCGAAGCCTGCTTCGGTGTAGACGACGAGCGTATCGTTGCCGCCGCATGCCGACATACCTACGGCGCCTGCCGTGAGAGTTGCCGCAGCAAGGCACAAAGAGAGAAACTTTTTCATACTTATTTTTCACCTCTGAAAAATTATTTGAGCGGACGAATTGACGTTTGCCGCTTATTTTTATTTTGCAGCATACATTCTATCACAAACTTTCAAGATTATCAACAAAAAAACAGTGGTGCATAAATATTCATTTGAATGATTTCTTATACCACTTACTGCGCGTATGTCACATAACCAACGGTCAGGCCGGGGCATATTTAAACACAGGCCGCCCGCGCAAACAAATTTTGCGCGGGCGGCAACTTACGTTATTTTACCGCTATACTGTCTATATTGAAAGCCGACCCTTTGAGCTCAACGACGTGTTCGCCGTAATCAAGCTGCGGCGAGGCATAGACGAGCTTTGTTTTTCCGCTTGCGCTATACTTAGCCGCGCCCGCGGGCGAGCCGTCGATATATACCTCGAAGTCCGTGCAGTCGGCGCAGTCAAGACCGATTATGCCGAAGCAGCTGCCCGTGAAGGTAAAGCTTGCCGAGGCGTTGACCCCGCAATATGCGTGGCCGAACGTGTACAGGCCGGGGCACACCTGCCACCCGCCGCGGTATTCGAGGGTATCGGGCGAGAGCTGAACGGCGCCTTCGAGAGCGTGCCCCTCAAGCGACGGCTCCGCCCGCCTGAAGGCGATATAGCCGTAATCCGAATAGGTGTCGGTGACGACGAGTTTGTAATATCTGAGCTCCCGCTCTTGGAAGTCGACGACGACGTCGTAGTCCGTGCGCGGGGCGTCGGTCACCTGTGCGATGACGTCCATTTGGTCGGAAGACAGGCCGCCGTAGAGCACAAAATTTTTGGGCTGATACTGCCTTGACGGCTCGCCGTAGATTGTAAACCTGTTAACCCGCATATTCCCGCCGAGGTCGACTGTGATTTCAAAGGGGTTTTGGGAAGTTATGGGGGTGCGGTCGGAGTGGATGAAGTTTTCCATGTCGCCGTCGAATAAATTTTCAATGTCGTAATCGCTGCTCCACGGGCTGTACTCGGCCGACACGAGGGTCTGCGAGGACGGCCTTTGGGCGGCGTCGTACACATATTGCCTGCCGAAAACATAGTCGCTATTAAAGGGCGTCTCCTCATAGTCGACGTTGAGGCCTTGGGTGACGTGCCCGACCGAGACGGCATCGCCGCCGAATTTTCCCATGCCAAGCCCTATATATGCGTCGCTGCTTGTGACGAGCAGCACCTCCTTAAACCACACATACTGCCCCTCTTTGAGGTCGAGGTCGGCGAATGTGGCAGGGTCGTCCAAAAAGTATTGGTCGGTGCGGGGCGCGCCATCGAGCCTGCCCGCCTGAAAGTAATTTTGCCCGTCGGTGGAGAGATAGAGGGCGGCGTAATACCTGCCGCGCAGGGCAAAGCGGTACTTGCCGTCCGACGGGATATACACCTTGCCGCTCAGTTCCATTACGGCATTGCGCGAATACCCGGGCTCCCATATTTCGCAGTTGCCGTTCTGTATGCGGTTGGCGTTGTCGGCGACTGTTACAGAGGAATAGCCGGCATAGCCCGCCTCATATGCCTCCGCCGCCGAGGCGTAGGGGCAGTCGTCGTACAGATAGGTGGCGCGGGTGACGGGTGCGTTGGAATAGCCGGGGTCAAACTCTAAGGCGAGCACGACGTCGTCCACCTCAAAGGCGCCGTCGCTGCGGGATATGCCGAGGGTGACATAAATTTCACCCGACCTGTCGTTGTCCCCGTCGGTCGTATAGACGTACACTCTCTCCTCCTTTTGGGTCAGTGTGCCGTTTGAGGGCGAAGAGACGTCTTTGATTTGGAAAGTAAAGCCTTGGGGGATGACAATGCTGCCTGCGAGGTCAAATTGAAATTCGCGCCCGGCGCGTATGACATAGGGCTGCGCGGTGCGGCAAAACTGCATTTGCCCCCCGTATATGTTGCCGCGACCGACCTGAAAGATGGTTGCGACGGGTACAAACACGGGCGCATTTTTGGCGGCGTACTCGGCCAAGACCTCCCCGCCGACGGACTGATGCAGCAGCTCCGTAAAATAGTAGGTCATATCATAGCCCGTGGCGTCGCTGACCGCCCTGTACCACTCGTCAACGCCGCCGCGGCCGCCGCCGAGCTTGGTTGCCTCAATAAATTTTTCCTGCCCGAACGAATGGAGGATATTGGCGTAGCCGTCGAGGTCGGAGTTGACGGCGTCCGTCTCGAGCGTGCGGCCGAGCGACCACGCGGGGTTGGTGTAGCGGTTCCAATTTGAGGCGTAGCTGCCCTGAGAAGAATTGCCGAGGGCGCGGTTTGAAGATATGCGCGTGAACAGGGAATATTCAACGAGGCTGACGGCGTTGTTTGTCACCTCGTCGCCGGGGGAGAAGCCGAATTTTTGATAGTGATGGTTGAATTCGTGTATACAGCCCCAAAAATCTTCGCCGGCGTTATTTATTGCCGAGCGGGCGTCGAGCGCGGCGGTCAGACAGCTTAAGGGACAGTTGACCGTGTGCCTGCCGACAAAGGCGACCATTGAGCCCGCGGCAATGAAGGGGTCGTAGAGGAAGTTTATGCCCGTGCTGCCCGGGGAGCCCGCGGGCACCTGATTGGAGACGCAGGCTATTTTATCCCACAGAATTGCCGCATCCTGCAACTCGTCGTAAGAAAAGGCCGCCGCCCTCGAGGCGGGACCGGAGTGGCGCACACTGTCGTCCCACACCTCCAAGTCGAAGTAGGGCGCTGTAGATGCGCGGCACTCCTCGAACTCCTCACGCGTGGTATACCCGTGGATATAGTGGGGGTAATTGACCGCGCCCGTTATGGTCACGGTAAATTTTGTGCAATTTTTATTGGGCGCCACATATATGGGACCGCCGAGGAAGGAGCCGACGTAGGCAGTGCCGTCCGACACGGTCATCATGTTTCCGATACAGGGCATGCGGTTGAGCTCGCGCGCGGCCCATATGTTGTTCTGCCCGCCGTTGGAGAGAAACTGACCGATATAAACCTTTATGCCGCCCGTGTTTTTTACGTCCTCGGCGGACATTTCAACCTTTATGACCTCGCCCGCGGGGGCGTACAGCCCCGTGAGCATATTGCCGTAGGTGCCGCGCGGCACATAGGTGATGTGCTTTGCGACGGCGGGCTCGTCGTCCGAGAGGTCGCCCTCGTACATTCCCGCCGCGGCGGTGTGCCTGAACAACTTTCGCCCCGTGGAACTGCCGTTGAGATAGAGATTGCCCTCCCCGTCCATGGAGTCGTAAGTTGAGGCGCCTGCGACGAGCGATTCATTTTCGGCGATTATCGCCTCGCGCTCGCCCATGTCTGCATCCGGAAGGGTGACGCCGTACTGCGGGTAGCGGGCGAGGCCGCCATTTGAAACTTCGGGCGCCCTGCGCTCCGCCGTGCCAAGATATTGGGCGGAGTAACCCACCTTGGACAGGTTGCGCATGCCCGAATAAAAGGGCTGCAGGGGCTCTTCGTCCTCATGTTCCCCGTCGGGATTTTGCTCCGGGGGCTCTTCGGGGTCGGTTTCGGGCGAGTCGGAGTCATCTCCCCCGCCGTTCTCGCCGCCTTCGGGGGGATTGTCGGGCTCATTGTCGGGAGTGTCGTCCGGCGTTTCGTCGGGAGTATCGCTCGGCTGTTCGTCGGTAACGCCGCCGTTCGAACCGTCGTTGCAGCCTGAAGAACAGCTTTGAACGCAGCCGCTGAAAAACATGCAGAGAGCGCAAAGAACGCTCAAAATGTTAGCGAGTAATTTTTTTATCTTCATTGGAATACCTTGAGCGCATTGTGCGCGCAAGAGTATTTTGCGCAAAAAAATCCCCCGCATACGCCGATGTACAGCATTCAACGGCATATATATGCGGGGGAATTAAAATTTTTTTCAGATTTCAATCAGAAAGCCGCGCTCGCGCAGGGCGTTTTCTATGGCGTCGAGCGCCTGTTCGCTGTCGGCCGAGACGGTGTGGTAGTGATAGCCGTCGGTAACGCTCATCAGCGGCTTGGACGCGCCCGAGACGAGCGAGCGGTGCAGCTCCTCGGCGTGCGTTTTGGTAATGAGGTCGAGCCGTGCAGAGATGCGGCCATAGACGCGGTGGTTGACGAACACGTCCTCCACCCTGCCGCCATTGTTTATTATGAGTTCCGCCTCCTCCACCAACTCGTCGAGGCGGTGGCGGCACTTAAACACCCTTTGGGCGCGCATTGCCCCGCCGATATAGTAGCCGCGGTTTGTGGAGATGACGTCGTACCCGTTGGCGCGCAGGATGGCGATGTCCTGCACTATTACCTGACGGGAGACGGCGAACTTTTCTGACAATACCCCCGCGGGTATGGGGGATGAGGAGTTGCCGAGAAGGCTTAAAATTTCTTTGCGGCGCTCGTGTGCTTTCATTTAATCCTCCGTGGGGTGAAGATTTTTGAGCGATAAATCGAGTATGGGCGCCGAATGGGTGAGCGCGCCCGAAGATACGAAATCCACGCCCGTATCAATTATATTTTTTATGTTCTCCTTTGTCACGTTGCCGCTGCACTCGGTTACGGCCCTGCCGCCGATGAGCTCCACCGCCTCCTTCATCATGGCGGGGGACATGTTGTCGAGCATGATTATGTCGGCGCCCGCCTCCACGGCCTCCATGCACATCTCAAGGTTTTCGACCTCAACCTCTATCTTGCGGACGAAGGGCGCATATTCGCGTGCCATTTTAACGGCCTTGGTTATGCTGCCCGCCGCGCCGATATGGTTGTCCTTTAAGAGTATTCCGTCGGACAGGTTATAGCGGTGGTTGCACCCGCCGCCCACCTTTACGGCGTACTTTTCGAATATGCGCATGTTGGGCGTGGTCTTGCGGGTGTCCAAAAGGCGGGTCTTGGAGCCCTTTAACAGGTTGACTATCGAGCGCGTGTATGTGGCGATGCCGCTCATGCGCTGCAGAAAGTTTAAGGCCGTGCGCTCGCCCGAGAGAAGCACGCGGATATCGCCCGTCACCTCGCCGAGGAGCTGTCCGCTTGTAACCTCGTCGCCGTCCTTGACATTGAAGGTGACTAAAGTGTCGGGGTCGAGCAGCTTAAATGTGCGCTCGAATACGCCGAGGCCGCAGATTATGCCGTCCTGCTTGCAGATGAGCTGCACATTGCCCCGCACATATCCCTTAATTATCGCGTTTGTAGACACGTCCTCGCTTGTGATATCCTCGGCGAAGGCCATTTTTATTAACTTGTCGCAGTTGAGAGATTGGGTTACGGGGTCGTTCATGCTTCCTCCTTTGTCCTTTGCGCCTCGGCGCACCTTAAATTTTCCGCCTCTATGGCGTCGTGTACGGTCTGTTTATATTCCTTCAACAGCTTTGAAGGGTTGGAATATTTTGCAAGGTCGAGCTGCCCCTCCGCCGCCTTTGCCGCGGGGATATCTATGGGCGAATAGTGTGCGTTGATGTCCTGTGCGGCGCGCTTTGCAAAGAGCAGGCTCTCCAAAAGCGAATTGGATGCAAGGCGGTTTTTGCCGTGCACGCCGTTGCAGCACGTTTCGCCCACGGCGTACAGGCGGGGCATGGTGGTTGCGCCCTTGAGATCGCTGCGTATGCCGCCCATGAAGTAGTGCTGTGCGGGGACGACGGGTATGCACTCGCGGAACACGTCGTACCCCTCGTTGAGGCAATGCTGAACTATGCCGGGGAAGTGGTTTATTACCTCCTCCCTCGGTATGGGGCGCATGTCAAGCCACACATGGTCGGTGCCGTCCTTTTCCATCTGAGCGCGTATGGCCGCCGTCACCACGTCGCGGGGCTGAAGCTCGTCGGTGAAGCGCTGAAAATTTTTGTCGAGCAGCACGGCGCCCTCGCCGCGCACCGACTCGGAGATGAGAAAGCGCCTGCCCTTCTTTTTTGAGTAGAGCGTGGTGGGGTGAATCTGAATGTAATTTATGTGGTCGACGGCGATGCCGTGGTTGAGGCAGATTGCCAGCGCGTCGCCCGTGAGCACGCGGAAGTTTGTGGAATTTTCAAAAATTCCCCCTATCCCGCCCGAGGCGAGCACGGTGTAGTCGGCATACAGCCTGTAGAGTTTGCCGTTTTTGCCGTCCTTGGCGACTATGCCGTAGCACTGAGTGCCGTCGGTTATGATGTCGAGCAGGGTGACATAGGGCACAATTAAAATGTTTCTGCGCGCACGCGCGGCGGACATGAGGTGGGTGGTTATCTCGCGCCCCGTGGTGTCCTCGTGAAAGCATATCCTAGGGCGGGAGTGGCCGCCCTCCTTGGTGTAGGCGAGGGAGCCGTCGGCATTGCGGGCAAAGTCCACGCCGTAGCCAATGAGGTCGTCAATTACCTCCTGCGAGCCGCGAATCATGGCGTCGACAGTGGCGGGGTTGTTTTCGTAGTGGCCTGCGCGCATGGTGTCGTTGAAATAGCTTTGGTAGTCTCCCTCTTCGGGCAGGCGGCATATGCCGCCCTGCGCAAGGTAGCTGTCCGACTTGTCGGGCGTCTCCTTGCAGATGACGAGCACGCTTTTATCGGGCGAAACGTTGAGGGCGCAGTTGAGCCCCGCGACGCCCGTGCCGACGATTATCACGTCGTACTTTTTTGCAAGTTTTATCATTAAACCTTTTGCTTCCTTCATGCGGGCGGTTCCTCCGTCCGTGTTTTTATTGCATATAGTTTACAGTAAAAGTTTACACCTGTCAAGTCAATTGTAAACTTTTTTGCGCGAAATTTGTAATTAAATGGAAGATTAATGACATAATTATCTCCGCAACTTGTCTTTTTCTTTTGTCGGCGGGGTCGAAATGACAAAAGTGTTGCGTTGGCCGTAAGGAGCAAAGCGACCAATAAAGGGAGAATATTTTTTACCGAACTTTAGGCTCCCTTGTGTAAAGGGAGCTGTCGACCGTAGGGAGACTGAGGGATTGTTAATTGAAATTGCTGAACAATCCCCCCTTAATCGACAGATTGTCAAGCAAGTGCAACACATTAAGAGACAAAGACTTCAGCGGGAGTTAGCCAACCGAGACATTTGC
>CALVPX010000041.1 GCA_944354265.1 uncultured Clostridia bacterium
TTTTCGGTGAACATTTCGGGATTTTTGAGCTTGCCCATGTCGTGATAGTAGGCCGCGGCGCGGGCGAGTTCGCCGTCCTCGCCGATGGCTATAGCGCAGGCCTGTGCAAGCTGCGCGACTACCGCCGAGTGGTTGTAAGTGCCGGGCGCCTCCTCCCTCAGCTTTTTAATGAGCTTGGCATCGTCGCTTGTCAGTTCGCGCAGGCGGAACACCGTGAGCTCGGAGAACAGCACCTCGAATACGGGAAGGATTATCATGTAGCCGATGACGCTGAAGAAGCAGCCGAGCGCGCCGTAAGCCAACAAAATGAGGTTGGCGCCGACGTCCTCGACGAACAGCAGTTCCATTATGCCGATGATGAGTTCGGCGGGGACAAGGAGAACGATGACCATGAGTATGGACTGAATCCTCGTCTTGATTGCGGGGGTGATGAATATAGCCGTCATGCCAGCGCAGAAAGTGACGAGCAGGCTGACGCAGCTTATCCACATTGAATTATCGGCGGAAAAGCCGACGGTGAAATTTATGTCGATTATAAAGAGAATGAGCGCGTAGACGATATTCAGGAACACGGCCTCGCGCCTGCCGAGTAGCGTTGCCGCCATTAAAGCGAGTATTGCAAACGGGCGGGCGTTGGGGTCGATGGTCTGACCTATTATAAAGGACAGCAGCAAAGACAGGTCGAGCAGCACAAAGCACTCGATTATCTTTGACATGTCGCGCAGAATTTCGGTGCACTCGAAGTAATAGTAGGCGTACATGAGCATCGAGAGTATGATTATGGCCGACGCCACGAAGAGCACGCGGTTGTAGTTGTCGAGTATATAGCTGATGACGTCCATGCCGTAATTTACTTCAAGCAGCAAAAATATCATTGCAAACAGAAGTATTATATTGAGCACGAACATTAAAATGCTCAAGCTAATCGTTTTTGTTGACAGTCTTTTTTTCATCTTCTTCACCTTTTGCTTCGGCGCGCTCGTAGGCACGGACTATGTTCATGACCAACGGGTTGCGCACGACATCCTTGGCTGTGAGGTTGATTATGCGTATGCCCTCTATGCCGCGCAGTATGCGCGTCGATTGGACGAGGCCGCTCTTTTTGCCTTCGGGCAGGTCGACCTGAGTGACGTCGCCGGTGATGACCATTTTGCTGCCGTCGCCGAGACGGGTTAAAAACATCTTCATCTGTTCGACGGTGGTGTTCTGCGCTTCGTCCAAAATTATGAAGGCGTTTGAGAGCGTTCGTCCGCGCATATATGCGAGGGGCGCAATCTCTATGGAGCCGCGCTCCATGAGTTTTGTGTAAGTTTCGAGCCCCAACATCTCCTGCAGGGCGTCGTACAGGGGGCGGAGATAGGGGTCGACCTTGGTCTGCAGGTCGCCGGGGAGAAAGCCGAGCTTTTCGCCCGCCTCCACCGCGGGGCGGGTGAGGATAATTTTATCGACCTGCTTCTGCTTCATGGCCTGCACGGCGAGGCAGACGGCAAGATAGGTCTTGCCCGTGCCGGCGGGGCCGACGCCGAATACTACGGTGTTGTTCTTTATGGCGTCGACATACACCTTCTGACCGACCGTCTTGCACTTGACGGGCTTGCCGCGCGAGGTTATGGTGACCGTGCCGGAGGAAAGCTTGGTTATATCCGAAGCCTTGCCCTCCTTGGCGAGCTCTATGCAGTAGATTACCCTGCCCTTGTCTATCTTTTCTCCGCTGTCGGAGAGAACGGCGAGATTTTTGATGACTTCCGCCGCCTGATGCGCGGCGTCGTCCTCGCCCGATATTACGGCCTCAAGCCCGTCCACCCTGATGTTTACGGGCAGTTCGTGCATGATGGTATTAAGATTTTCGTCGAAGGTGCCGAGCACGCGCGAGAGCTTGTCCACGCCGCTTAAGTTTACTCTTTTTGTTACCATTAAATCTCCGCAAAGTTATTGCATGTTTATGCTTGCAGTGTAAATGTATGTAAAATTGACAGTGTAAATTACGCCGTCTGAAGCGTGCTTTACGCTGTACGAGGTGACGGAGGCCTCCTGCGAGTACAGATTGACCGCGGCGAGTGCTGCCGAAAGGGACTGCTCGCTCTCCTCCTCCGCACGCGAAGTTACCGAAGCGGCGACGAGTATGCGCGCATACCCCACGCACAGACAGCTTTGAACCGAACCGTCGGCGGCGGTATAGCTGGGTGAAATGAGTTCGTCGCCCCGCGAGACGGCCTGCCCCTCTTCAACGCGCGGCGTGCCGCAGATTGCGACTACCGACTGCACCGTGCCCGTGACGGGCGAAAGAAGGGGCGTTTGCAGCGACACCTTTGTGCCCTCGGGCGAACATTCGACGTCGACGATGAAGGCCGTGCCCCGCTTTTCGAGCGAGCAGAAGGTGACGGACGGAAGCGACATTATGCGCGAGATGACGACGGGCTTGTCGACCCCCCTGTAGAGCCTGCCCTCCTCCACCCCGTATTCGCCGAGGATGGCGATTACCTGAGGCGCGAGGTATGACCCGCTGCCGCCCACCTGCACGCTGAACACCAAGCTTTGGGCTGTGAGCACGGCCGCGGCGAAAATCAGGCACCCGACGGCCGCGCCGATGCGCGAAAGCACGCGCACGGCAAAGGAGCGCACCCCTCCGTATTTTACTACGCATATATTATAACACGGGTGTGTGAAAATTGCAAAAACTTTTTTAACTGTTTTATCTTTGACGGCAAAAGTTGTGGTTGCCCCCTCCTTTTTGAGGTCATAGAGGGCGATATTTGCCTTTGAAAGCTTTTTGATGACCGTCTCGGGCGGGGCGGTGACGCGGATTGATGTGAGGTTATTCAAGCTCCACCCCCGTTATGCGACCCGAGATGAACAGATCGCCTTCAAAAAAGCGGCCGATGGAGAGGTCCTCTCCCGAGACGCTCACAGGCGTTTTGCCGACAGCGAGCGCTATTTTTTGCGGCGAAAATGATGTGACGCCCTTTACGCCCTTGAAGTAACCGCCGAAGCCCGGCACGACGGTGAAGGCGTTCAACGTGTCCGCCCCCGCCGCGCTTAAAATTTGCTGCAAGAATTCCATACATTAATTTATGCAATGTGGGGGAATAACATGCGGAGGGGCGGGCGCGCCCGCCCTGCAACCTGCAAGCGACAAAATTACACAATAAAATGTATTCTTTTACCCCTTTTTTGCCCGCCGCTGCATTATAATGGACAAAAAATAAAAGCAGGTGAGATATGGCGAGGAAAATTTTTTTGGCGTCGCCGGGCGGCGGCGCCGGAGCGACGACGTGCGCCGTGGGCATAGGACTGTCGCTTGCGAGCGCGGGCGAACGGGTGCTTATAGTGGACGGCGACTGGCGGTACCCCGCCGCGCTGACCATAGCCGGGTGCGCGGGACTGCAGGTTTACACGCTTGAGGAGGCGCGCAAGGGCGCCTGCCGCGTAAAACAGGTGATAGTGGCCCACCCGCGGTCGCCCAATCTGTTCATACTGCCGTGCGCGGGCTGCGCCGAGAGAAAGTACCCCGCCACCGCCGTAAAGGAAGTTGAGAGCGCGTTTGACTATGTGCTGTGCGACAGGGCGGCGAGAGAGGCCTGCGAGGAGGCCGCGGCGGTGTGCATGCCATACTCCCCTAACATAAAAGGGGCGGACATATGCCTCGGCGAACTGCGCGACGACAGGTTTAGCGAGGCGGGCATAATAATAAACAAAGTAAACGGCGGGCTGATATACGACGGCAAAATAATGCCGCCCAAGGACATAGCCGCCCTGCTGCACGCGCCCCTTTGGGGCGTGATACCCGAAGATTTGGACATGCCGCTCGGCAGCATGCGCGCCGACAGCGTAAAGGCGTTCAAGATGACCGCCGCACTCATTGCGGGCGGCGGCAAAATTTATTCGCCCGCAAGGCACTACATGGGCGCGGGCGGATTTATAAAACGCAGAATGAGGAGCAAAATATGAACGGCAATTTTATGGCGGACAGCCTATCCTTTGACCGCGAGGAGATGACCGAGGGCGAAAAACAGCTCTTTTTGCGCGACTTTAAGAGGGTTTACGACGAATATTTTGAGGGAGACGGCAAGCCCGACATAAACCTTACGCGCACGGAGGACGGCTTTTCGGTGTGCATAATCTTTTCCGCGAGGAGAGTAAAGAGATTTAAGAGAGTGTAGGCACAAAAAAGAAGGGGCGCGCAGGCATTTTGCCTGCGCGCCCCCTGTTTAACGCTTGCTATTTTGACGATAGGGCGGCACATATCACGCGGCGAGCGACGCGCACACCGCCTGCAGTTCCTCGTCGGCATAGGTCACCGACCATGCCGCCTCCACGGCGTTGCAGCCGTCGTTTACGCCGACGCCCACATCGTGTATGCAGGTCGTCCCGTCCGGCCACATTATGCGCGCCACGGTCAGCTTTAAGGCCTCGCCCGTAATGAAGTATGTGAATGTGGACTGCATTATGCCCTTGCCGTAGGTGCGGCAGTTTTTGTCCTCCATTCCCGTAGCTTCAAGATATTCCTGAGGGAAGTCGCTGACGTAGATATCAGAATAGTCTATGACGCCGTTTGAGACGAGCACGCCGATGAGCGCCTCCGAGGCGCTGGCCGTGCCGTTGTTGGCGAGCACGGTTACGGGCGTGCCCGCGGGGAGATAGCAGGACGAATCGGACGTGAATTTATCGACGGCGTACTCCGAAGTGCTGCCGTCCTTGAACTGCGCGTACATTGCCGCGTCGTACTGAGAGTCGAGGTCGGCCGTGAACAGATGGGCGAGGGTCTGCACTATGCTGACGTAACCGCCGCCGTTGTTGCGCAGATCGAGAATGAGCGAAGTGCCGCCCATGGAGTTGAACTGCCTCAACAGCTCGGCCATTTCGTAGGAGGCGTTGCCGTAGAACTGCGAAAGGCTGATATAGGCGGTTCCTTCGGGCAAGTAGGAATACCTGTCGCTGTCGGCATAGTCGAGGGACATGTCGCCCGAGGCGTCGTAGGAGACGCTCCACTCCCCTTGGGAGGTGGCCATGCTACAATAGCTCATGACGTATTCCTCCTTGGCCATTACAAATTCGCCGCGGTCGGTGACGAGGGTGAACTCCTCACCCGTCTGACGGGCGTTCATGAAGGACGAAAAGTCGGTATTTGACTGTATTTCTACCCTTTCGCCGTCGGACGATATTGCGCCCGTCACGAAGGTGCCGGGGCGCAGTCCGCTTTTATAGGCGGGCGAATTGCCGAGCACGGAGGTTATATACACCCCGCTGCCCATGGAAAGGTCGAGGTCGGGCGAGATGTACTGATAGCTTACGCCTATGCCGCTGCGGTTGCCCTCGTTGGAGCTGTTGACCTGTTCGTACTCATCGGCGGTGTAGTATGTGGAATAGATGTCGAGCACGTTGCCGCTTAAGTTTTCAAGCCCGGCGGCACGGACGTCCTCCTCCGATACGTCCCAAAGGTAATAGGCGTCTATGACCGCCCACGCCCAATCGAGGGTGGACGCATAAATTCCGCAGCTTGCGTTGCAGGCGCAGGCAAAAATTATGGCGAGCGACAGGGCGAAGGTCAGCGCGGGGACCAATATTTTTTTGGGTGAGAATTTTTTCATTTAAAGAGAGAACCTTCTTTCAATAGATTGGGCTGTGTACGTCAAAATTACTTGGCGCGATAGAGGGCGACGAGTATGAGCAGTTCGACGGCGTCGTCGAACGAGCAGGGGTCGAGCCCGGTTATCGTGCGCACTTTGTTGAGCCTGTAATTGAGCGTGTTGCGGTGCATGAACAGGGCGCGCGCCGTTTTGGAGACGTTGAGATCGTTTTCGAACAGGCTTGAAAGCGTGGACATGAGCTCCTTATCTTCAAATATTTTGACGAAATTTTTGAGGTCGTAACCTTCGAGCAGCTTTTCGCGGGCGGTTTTATCGAGCGCGCCCGCAATCGCACGGAGGGTGAGGCCGCTGTTTTTTGAATCGGGCATTGAAGGACACCTGCCTTGGTTTATATGCGCGGCATAAATTAATTGGGATACAATGAAATTTTTTGCGCGTACAAGACAATATTATACATAAAAGGCAAAAAATTTAACGGAGCGGCATGCCGGCGCAAATGTATTATACTATATGATTTTAAAAATTTCAATAGCTTTCGGGCATGTAAAATCAAAAGGAGCATAAACATTCCCGCGGGGGCGGACGCCGGAGCGTGCGCACCCGTTGCTAACTTTTTACAAAAATAGTGTGTGGTATCAACAAAATTTTTATATTGACCTTGACATACAATGAAATTTGTATTAAAATAAAAAAAGTAGAAGTGTTTGCTTTTAATGCATTTTTACCTTTTGCAGGCAGGCGGCGCACGCGCGCAGACGCGGCATGGCGAGTCTGACTTCAAAAAACTGTTACGGAGAATTATTATGACAACTGCTAATCAAAAGAAATCTATCAAGCTCCCCGTAGTCATAACCTATGCGATTGCGACGGCGCTGCTGATCCTCGGCTGGTTTATACCGGCTTTCGGATACGGTCAGGGGCTGGGAACGGGCGATATGCTGCTGTTTATGTATATTCCCGCCGTGATCAACGCGCTCTTTAACAGGACGGTAATCCCCGCGTCGGTTATCGGCGACCGCACCCTGCCCGAGTTTATGACGGCGCCGTGGGGCGACAGCTTCAACGCGCCCGCGCTGATGATAATAATTTACCTTGTGGTAACCGTGCTTGCGATAGTTTTTCTTATACCCGTCCTTGCGGGAAAGAAGACCAAGAGAACGAGCATTGTAAACGCCTATATAATCGAGGGCGCTTCGCTTGTGACGTTCGCACTGCTGTTCCTCTTTTCGGCATGGCAGGTTGAGCTGTACACCACCGTTACAGGCTACCTCAACCTTACGATAGTTTCCGCCGCAGTGCTCGTTCTGCTCTGCATACAGTGCATCTACGAAAAGGGTTCCTACGGCGTGATAAAGATGTTCCTCTTCCTCGCCTCCTACCTTGCGTTCATGTTTGCAATGTTCCGCATAGACGACTTTTTGGACATCGTTTTATCCGCCTTCGGCGCAGGCAGCGCATGGGATAACCTTTTAAACACGCTGAACGTTCAACCCGGCCTGATGGAATCTTTGGGCGGACTTGCCATAATCAAGAGCTTTGTGGACGGAACGCCCGTTGTAAGCGCAGATTATTCGACGGCGCTCAACGTTATAAACGTATGCGTGATAATGCTCTTCTTTATCCTCGCGATCAACCTCGCCTTCGACTTTGTAGGCCTGATGTCGGGCAATCAGTGCGACGAGGAAGGCTACTTAAAGCCCCACACCGTGGGAAAGATCATCGGCATTGTGAGGAATTTATTGGCGCTCATCATCGCCATTATAATGCTTGTGTGCATTATAATCGACCCCGTGAGAGTGGGCATGTGCATATACTTTGCGATATTCTTCATCTCGATAGGCTTGGAGCTCGACATAATAAGGTTGGCTTTGGTACCTTCGCAGAAGAGAAGAACTGAGGAACAGAGAGAGGCCGACAGACTGAGAATGGAGGCCGAAAGGGAAGCGCAGCAGCTCAACATGCTCAACGAGGATCCCGAGCAGTTCTATGCAATGGCAGGCGAGGCACACGAAAACAGCCCCATCGCCGACACGCTGCCCGAAATGAACATTCCCGCGATGCACGACGACGGCGGCGAACAGCTTGTGATAAGCACATTGCCCGCAGAGGAGCCCGAAGAACCTCAGCCCGAGCCCATAGTATATACGCCGAGACCGGTAATTTATAACGGCCCGACGGATGAATTTATCGACACGCTGACCACCGAGGAAAAGATTGAATTCAGCAAGGCCTTCCTCGACAAGACCAAGGGCGAGCTGCCCACCGACATGCCCGAGTATGAGATAGGCGGCAACAACGAGGACTTCTTCCTTGCCATATTCATGAACCTCGGCAAGTTCCGCGCCATGCTTTCGGCTAAGCTTTTAAGAAAGGTTTACAAATACCTCAACGACAAATAATTTAACGCATAAATGAAACCGCCGCGGCGAATACGCCGCGGCGGTTTTTTGTTTGTGTAACTTTGTTTAGGCAGAATAAACGCACTCCCCCTCCAAGCGACAGATTGTCAAGCAAGTGCAACACATTAAGAGACAAAGACTTCAGCGGGAGTTAGCCAACCGAGACATTTGC
>CALVPX010000042.1 GCA_944354265.1 uncultured Clostridia bacterium
GTCGCAGACGGCGCAAGAGAAGCCGGACTTAATTTCTAAGGAGCAAGGGTTATGGAAGAAAAGAAAGAAAGGACTCAAAGAAGAGATTCAAGACCCAGAAGGAGAGATGAGGACGACGGCTTCATCAAAAAGCTCATTCAGGTAAACAGGGTAAGCAAAACCGTAAAGGGCGGCCGCAACATGCGCTTCGCGGCTCTCGTCGTCGTCGGCGACGGCAAGGGCTCTGTAGGCTACGGCATGGGAAAGAGTAAGGAAGTTCCCGAAGCTATCGAAAAGGCCACCGCCATGGCAAAGCGCAACCTTGTAAAGTGCAACCTCAAGGATACCTCAATCCCCCACACAGTCAAGGGCGTGTACGGCAGGGGCGCAGTTTTAATGATGCCCGCCGCACAAGGTACCGGCGTCATCGCGGGCGGTCCCGTCCGTGCGGTCATGGAGGCCGCAGGCGTAAAGGATATCCGCACCAAGTCGCACGGCACCAACAACCCCATCAACTGCGTAAAGGCGGCAGTTGCCGGCCTTGCAGCCCTTAAATCCCCCGAGGAAATCGCCGCAGCCCGCGGCAAGTCCGTTGAGGAAATTTTAGGCTAAGCGGAGGACAACTATGGTAAAGATAACTTTAATTAAGAGCGTTTCCAACGAGAACAAGAGCATCAAGGCCACCGTTGAAGCACTCGGACTGAGAAAAATACGCCAGAGCAAGGTTTTGGAAGAAACCCCCGCCAATATGGGTCAGATATCAAAGGTTTCCTACCTTCTCAAGGTCGAAAAAGTATAAGGAGAAGAAACAATGAGAATAGATACACTTCAGCCCGCAGAGGGCGCAACAACTTCTCCCAAGAGATTAGGCAGAGGCATAGGCTCGGGCAAGGGCAAGACCTCCGGCAAGGGCCACAAGGGTCAGTGGGCCCGCTCGGGCGGCGGCGTCCGTCCCGGCTTCGAAGGCGGTCAGATGCCCCTTCACAGAAGAATCCCCAAGAGAGGTTTCCACAACAAGTGGGCTACGTCTTATCTTATCATCAATCTTTCGCAGCTTTCGTCCGTTCCCGCAGGTACGGTTGTTGACTACGATTACGTCGTTGAACATTCCCTCGCAAAGAACGTAAAGAACAACGGCGGACTCAAGGTTCTCGGCGGCGGCGAAATTTCAGTCGCACTCACCGTAAAGGCTTCGGCTTTCTCGGCTTCGGCAAAGGAAGCCATCGAAAAGGCCGGCGGCACTGCAGAGATCGTAAAGTAATCAAGACGCAGGCGCCGCAGGGCGCCGAAGGAGAGCAACCACATGTTTGAAACAATAAAAAATTGTTTTAAAAACAAGGAAATACGCAAAAAGATTTGGATTACCCTTTTAATTTTGCTCATTTTCCGTCTGGGCTGCTACATTCCCGTTCCGGGCATGGACGCAGACAGCTTCGCCGGTCAGATAAGCAACGTCTCGTTCCTCGAGATAATGTCCTCCATCACCGGCGGCTCGCTTGCCAACGCAACTCTGTTTGCGCTCGGCATCAGCCCGTATATCAATGCCTCCATTATAATTCAGCTATTAAGCGTAGGCATCCCCGCACTCGAACGCCTGTCCAAACAGGGTGAAGAGGGCAGGAAAAAGATTGCGCAGATAACGAGGTATGTAACCATTCTCCTCGCCGTCGCGCAGGCAATAGGCATCATCGTCAACTTCGGTATTCAGGGCAATTCAATAGAGCTTCACCTCTTCGGCGGCAACGTCATAGGCGAAACTGCCGCAAGTTGGGTCGCAGGTATCTTCCTCACGGTCGTCTACACCGCGGGCGCAATGATAGTAATGTGGCTCGGTGAACGCATCACCGAATACGGAGTTTCCAACGGCATTTCGCTCATCATCTTCGCCGGCATCATTTCCACGGCGGGCAATCAGCTCGTCTCCAAATTTGTCGAAGGCTTCACCGAAAACGCCAACGCATTTTGGGAAATTGCAGGCTTCATAATTTTAACCGTGCTCGAGTTCACTGCCATCGTCGCAGTCGATCTCTCCGAAAGAAAGATCCCCGTTCAGTACGCAAAGCAGGTCAAGGGCAGAAAGATGTACGGCGGTCAGTCCTCCGTCATCCCCATGCGCATAGCAGGCGCAGGCGTCATGCCTTTAATCTTCGCTTTCGCCTTCATCTCCGTTCCCGCAATGCTCGCAAGCCTCTTCTGGCCCAACTCGGCATTCGAAACGGGCGTTGAAACGTGGTTCTCGGGTTCTTCCCCCTATTGGTACGGTCAGCTCATCTACATGGTGACGCTCTGCGTGCTCATCTTCGCCTTCTCGTTCTTCTATGCCTCCATGCAGTTCAATGCGGAGGACGTCTCCAAGACCATACAGCAGAACGGCGGCTTCATTCAGGGCATCCGCCCCGGCAAGCCCACGGCAGATTACCTCAAGAGGATAAACAACAGAATCACCCTGTTCGGAGCCATCTATCTTTCGCTCGTCGCGTTCATTCCTTCGATAATCGCTATCGTGGCAATGTCCCTCGGCGCAAGCACAGACCTCATCTCAGTGTTCTCCACAACGGGTATCCTCATCGTAGTATCCGTAGCGCTCGAACTCGATAAGCAGTTGCAGTCGCAGCTGATGATGAAGAACTACAAAGGCTTCTTAAAGTAAGAGATATACCGTTTACAATTAAAAATTATATGCGCAAGGCGAATTCATTTCGCCGTTAAGCGCGACACAATTTGTCGCGAAAGCGACCTCAGCGGTGTGAATTGCCGCGATTATATAACAGAGGGCGCTTAAATATCGCGGCAAGAGAGGCAGCGCCTCTCAAATCACGAAAAATTGTTGTGCGCGCAAGCACACAATTTTTGTGAGGTAAAAAATGAATATCGTGTTACTCGGCGCCCCGGGCGCCGGCAAAGGTACGCAGGCCAAACTCATAGAAGAGCACTACGGCCTCACGCACATCGCCACCGGCGACATATTCAGGGCAAACATCAAGGGCGGCACCCCCATCGGCAAGCTCGCCAAGAGCTATATCGATAAGGGCGCCCTCGTGCCCGACGAAGTCACCTGTGAGCTCGTAAAAGACAGGCTTACAAACGGCGAAGTCGGCGCAGGCTTCATGCTCGACGGCTTTCCCCGCAACCTCTTTCAGGCGGGCGAACTCGATAAGTTCGCACGCGTCGATCTGTGCATAAATATCGACGTAGATAAATGCCTCCTCATGGACAGAATCTGCGGCAGAAGAGTGTGCAGTTGCGGCGCAAGCTACCATGTTTCAACATTGAACGGCGCAACGACGTGCGCAAAGTGCGGTCAGCCTCTCTATCAGCGCGATGACGACAATCCCGCCACGGTCGAGGCCCGCCTCGATACTTACGCCAGCCAGACGGCGCCCCTCGCCCATTACTACGAGGCGCAGGGCAAGCTCTTCACCGTCGACGGCGGTTCGGGCACACCCGAACAGGTTTTCGCCGTGATAAAGCAAGAGCTCGATAAATATATCAAATGATTACAATCAAAAGTCCCGAAGAAATCGCGTTCATGCGCGAGTCGTGCAGGATAGTCAAGGAGACGCTCGACTTTGTCGGCAAAAATATCCGCGCGGGAATAACCACCAAGGACGTCGACGACATGGTCTACCGCTACATAGTTTCGTGCGGCGCACGGCCGTCGGAGCTCGGCTACTGCGGTTATCCCGCAAGCTCGTGCGTGTCGGTCAACGAAGTCGTCGTCCACGGCATTCCGTCGGACAGAATAATTGAAGACGGCGACATTGTCAGCGTGGACATCACCGCCGAAAAGAACGGCTTCCACGGCGACGCCGCCCGCACCTTCCTCGTCGGCAACGTGTCGGAGGAGAAGAGGCAGCTCGTCAAAGTTACGGAGGAGTGCTTCTTCAAGGCCATCGAAGGCTTAAAGGCCGGCACGCCGCTGTACGACATAGGTTACGCCGTTCAGACCCACGCCGAAAGCCACGGCTATGGTGTCGTCCGCGCCCTCGTCGGGCACGGCATAGGCAGGGAGATGCACGAGGACCCTTCAGTCCCCAACGTGGGCAGAAAGGGCACGGGCATGCGCCTCAAGGCGGGCATGACCATCTGCATAGAGCCCATGATAAACGCCGGCACCTACAAGGTGGTATTCCACAAGGACGGATGGACGGTGACTACCATGGACGGCAAGCCTTCGGCGCATTATGAGAATACTGTGCTCATCACCGATGAGGGTGTAGAGGTATTGACGCTGTAAGCGTCAGTTAAATGCAACCTTACAGGTTGCTTGAAATGGCGGCATATATGACCGCCGTGAAATGCGACAACAGCCCGATAGCTTACTACGGCTATACCAATGGCGCGTGAAATGCAACATAAATGTTGCGTTGTGGTAGACGATTATTATTTATAAATTTTTACCACAACGTACGGCATAGCCGTACATTTCACAGACACAATGTGTCTATTTCACGCACAAGGTGCATTTCACGTGAGCGCAGCGAACATTTCACCCAATGTATACATTGGTAGTCTATGAAATTCAAAAATCCTACAGTCGGTACAATATGTACCAGCACCCAAGGGCGCGATAAGGGCAATGTATACGCGGTGCAAACCGTCGTAGATGAACGTTTCGTGCTCGCCGTGGACGGCATCCGCGCAAAGCTGGATAGTCCCAAACGCAAAAACATAAAGCACCTCGCTCTTTCGCCCGCAAACGTGGCGGAGTACGGTGCGGACTTTTCAAACGGCAAGGTAAACGACTGCATCTTGGCATATGCCTTAAAGCAGTACGTTGTTTCAAAAAAATAAGTCGGAGGAAAACAATTTGTCTAAGGACGATGTAATCGAGGCGGAAGGCAAGGTAATAGAGTGTCTGCCCAACGCCAACTTCAAAGTTCGGCTTTCAAACGGTTACGTAATCACGGCTTACATTTCGGGCAAACTTCGCATGAACTATATAAGAATTATAGAAGGCGATACGGTCAAGCTGGAAATGAGCCCTTACGATTTAACCAAAGGCAGAATCACCTGGCGCAGCAAGGGTTAAACCCTGCCCGCCCAAAATAAACATTCAGGAGATTAATTATGAAAGTAAGACCTTCAGTTAAGCCTATGTGCGATAAGTGCAAAGTCATCAAAAGAAACGGCAAGGTTATGGTAATCTGCTCCAAGAACAAGAGCCATAAGCAGCGCCAAGGATAACAAATCGCTCAAGTCGTACTCGCTACGCTCCGTGCGACTTGCAGCGAGATAATATGTCGGGCAATGCTTAACGGCAGAAGTCAATTCCGCCTACATTGCCTCGGCGTTATTTATGCGCTACGCGCAAAAAATTCCGCAATTGAGCCTCCTTTGTGTAAAGGGAGGTGGCGCGCTTCAGCGCGACGGAGGGATTGTCGGTCGACAATAAACCTTTTGTCATTTCGACCGTAGCGAACTGCGTGAGCGCAGTGGAGCAATCTGTCAGACGACCTCGGTCGATGGCAGAGTACAGCGGATAAAAAACTCAAACATCTTTTTATTATAATGACAGAGCTGATTTTCGCCAATGCATCCAAATGGGTGCGGCGGGGATGTGCCTCGGAAGCAACTCCGTGCGAGTTTACGAGCGCGGTAAAGTACTCCGAAGCAAATCGCAAGGCAGCATCGCCGCGTCAGCGGTGATGGCAAGGCGAATTTGCTTTCGCAGAGCGCAGATATTCTTGCCTTAGCCTCGCACAAAACTGTAGTATTTGTGCGAAGAGGAGGCGCAATGCTTTAAAGCGGCAATGGCCGCGGGCGGGCATTGTCGCAAAAGGGCATTTGCGTCGACGAGGAACTCTATTATTATAAAAATATTTCGGCGGTCAAGGATAGACATTCCAACATATCGGCGGCCGCACGGTTGACATAATTAAAATTTTTTTGTAAAATTAAACGGAGGAAATAAATCGTTATGGCACGTATTGCCGGTGTAGATTTACCCAGAGAAAAGAGAATTGAAATAGGTTTAACCTACATTTACGGTATCGGCTTGACCACAAGCAAGAAAATTCTTGCCGCAACCGGTATCAATCCCGACACGAGAGTTAAAGACCTCGACGAAACGCAGGTATCCAAGCTCCGTGAATATATCGATCACAACTACAGGGTTGAAGGCGAACTCCGCAGCGAGGTCTCCCTCAACATCAAGCGCCTTATGGAAATAGGCTGCTACCGCGGCGTCCGTCACAGAAAGGGATTGCCCGTACGCGGCCAGTCCACAAAGAGGAATGCGCGCACCCGCAAGGGTCCCCGCCGCACGGTAGCCAAGAAGAAGGGCGCAAAGTAATAGGGAGGATAGCATAAATGGCAGCAACTAAAAGGACAACAGTTTCCAGAAAGCGTAAAGAGCTTAAAAAGGTTGACAAAGGTCAGGTTCACATTCAGTCATCCTTCAACAATACTTTGGTAACCGTCACCGACCTTCAGGGCAACGCCCTCTCGCAGTCGAGCGCAGGCGCCCTCGGCTTCAAGGGCTCCCGTAAGGGCACACCCTTCGCAGCACAGATGGCATGCGAAACGGCGGTTAAAGCGGCAAAAGAACACGGACTTCGCTCGGTAGAAGTTTATGTAAAGGGCCCCGGCGCGGGCAGGGAATCGGCAATCCGCGCAATCGCGGCGTGCGATGTGGAAATCACCCTCATTTCGGACGTTTCCCCCATCCCCCACAACGGTTGCAGACCCCCCAAGCGCAGAAGAGTATAATCGGAGGAGAGATATTAAGATATGGCAACTTATAGAGAAGCAAAATGCCGCCTTTGCAGAAGGGAAGGCGCAAAACTCTTTTTAAAGGGCGATAAGTGCTACAACGGCAAGTGCCCCTTTGAAAAACGTCCCGTAGCTCCCGGCCCCCACGGCGCGGGCAGGAGAAAGGTTTCCGAATACGGCCAGCAGCTGCGCGAAAAGCAGAAGGTTAAGCGCATCTACGGCGT
>CALVPX010000043.1 GCA_944354265.1 uncultured Clostridia bacterium
TTGTCCTCGCCCGGGTTGTCCTCGCCCGGGTTGTCCTCGCCCGGGTTGTCCTCGCCCGGGTTGTCCTCGCCCGGGTTATCCTCGCCCGGTTGCTCCTGATTCTGATTATTGTCGCCCGAATCACCCGTATCGGCGGGCGTGCATGAAGCGCCCATTATGCAGGCGGCGCTGAGGACGAGGGAAGATACAAACATTATTAATTTTTTTATTTTCATTTATTGCACCTGTAAAAAAATATGCGGCAAAAGGCCGACTATATAATAGCGTTTATATCATAACATAGGCGGCGCACAATTGCAAGCATTTAACAGTTAATGTTTGCGCATAACACTCAAAGCCCGCAGGGCGGCGCATGCCGCCCTGCGGGCTTTTTTACACTTGTAAAAAATTACATGAACATGAGCAACAGCACGCTGACGAACTGACAGATTGAACCTGCAAGCACGAACAGATGCCATACGCAGTGCATATATTTGTGGTTTTTGCCAAGGGCGAAAAAGAGAATGCCCACCGTATAGGCCAAACCGCCTGCGAGCAGCCAAGCAAAGCAGGCCGTTGAAACGGTCTGCAGAAGCAGGGGCACGGCGGGAATTATCATCCAACCCATGACGACGTACGCTATCATGGAGAGCACCTTGACCGCCTTCCAACGCATGTTGATGCCGTTGAAGGTTATGCCGAGGATTGCAAGCCCCCACTCTATGCCGAGAATTACATACCCCATGGTCGTACCCCAAAAGGGGATGAGGCAGAAGGGCGTGTAGCAGCCCGCGATCAGCAAAAATATTGTGCAGTGGTCAAAGATGCGGAACACGCGTTTGGCCTTGCCCTGAGGAAGAAAGTGGTACAGGGCGCTCATGGTGTAGAGCGCGACGATTGAAAAGGAATAAATTGCCGCCGCGGCATACTTGTTTGCCGTAGGTTCGAACGAGGCGGCTATCATGAGTATTATGCAGAAAATTACGCCTAAGCCGCCGCCGACTATGTGCGAAATGGCGTTGAATAAATCTTCGCCCTTGCCGTACATGGGTTCGGACGGGCGCACCTTTTTGCGGGTTTCAGTACCCTTGAGCGATAAAGTCTGTTCCATATATTTTACTCCTTAAAAAGTTTATTGCGTTTTGTTATTAGGCACATAAAAAAGTGCCGCGGGCACGGCCTTTCAGACGTATTTGTTCCCGAAAGGTGTATATTTTCAAAAATAGCTCCACTTCGTCATACTGAGCGAAGGCACAAAGTGCCGCAGTCGAATGTATCTTGCTTGGCTATTATCCGGCTAGATCTTTCGACTTCAGGCATCGCTATGCTCTGCCTTTCGCTCAAGATGACATTTGAGTTTTCTTGTCATTTCGACCGAAGTGCGAAGGCGTAGCCGACGAACGTAGCGGAGAAATCTGCGTGAACACAGTCCTGCATTTTTACCGTCATTTCGAGCGCAGTCGAGAAATCTGCGTGAACGCAGTCCTGACTTCGTTTGGGGGATTTCTCCGCTTCGGCGCTAACGCGCCTTCGGTCGAAATGACAGGAAGGTTAAATGGACGAGCTTCGGTCGAAATGACAAGGCGGGAGGCAGCCGCTCCCCTTACAATTAAGATTATAACCAAAAGCCCGTCAAAAAACTACCTACTTTTAAAATATGCGCTCTATCGTTTTTTGCTCCCCCTCCACCATTCAAAACGCGCCCTCCACCGCCCATTTTTGCAACTCTACAGCACAAAACGGCGACTCTACTATCGGTAGAGTCGCCGTTTTTCCGCTGTCGTTTGGATTGAAACCCTCCTACTCCTGTCATTTCGACCGAAGTGAGGAGGCGTAACCGACGAACGCAGCGGAGAAATCTACAAGAACGCAGTCAAAGGCTCCTCTTTTTTAAAGTGGAGCTGTCGACCGTAGGGAGACTGAAAGGTTTATAATTTTACAAAACAATCCCCCCTTTGATCCCCCCTTTGCACAAGGGGGGCTTAGGTTTCTGTAAGTAACTGCTCCATTATATACCTTATGTCCTGCTCCGCTTTGTCAAAGCGTTGCGGGGTGAGGTCGTATTCAATGCCCCTTTTGCTCCACTCTCCGCAACTACTCTCCATGTCGGTCAGGTCGTCACGCACGGCGCAATAATACAGTTTTGTCGGCGCACATGACCATGCAAATCTATTATACACTTGTCTGCGCGCGCCGCACGTTCTACACGTTCTTGTCGGCATTTTCGTCCTCCAACACCTGCCTTATTGCGGAAATTTCCGTCAGTAAATTGCTCAGATAAATTTTTAGCGTTTCCCTGCTCTTTTTTGTGGGTTTTTTGAATACATACTGCTCGCACCCCTCGCGGTTGCTCACCGTGCAGAGCTTGGCGCCGCACCAACCGAATTTTGTTTGGTTGAACTGCTTTGCACCCCGTGTGTAATACCTTATAAAATTTCTGCAACGATAACACTCGCCTTTGCTTTCCATAAATACCTCCATATTATATCTATTAAATATATTTTAATATATCCAACAGATATAAGTCAAGTAAAATATATCTATCAGATATTATAATTTTAAAAAAATATGGAGCAGGAAGATGATTACTCTTAAGCAAATTCAGGAGCGGTTGGCTGAAGCGATTACCCAAAGCGGTTTAACGCAAAACGAAATAGCAAAGCGATTGGGCATTAAACAATCGCAAATCTCATGCTACATTCACGGCAAAAAGATGCCCGCGTTGGACACTCTTGCAAATCTCTGCAAAGTGTTAGATATCGACGCAAACTACATACTTTGTCAGGATTTATAATAAGGTAACAAACAAACTTATCGGCCGTATTATACCGTGGAGCAAGCGCAACGAATTTTTGCAAATATATGTTTAACTCCGCCGCCTTTGCGTTATAAAATAAGCGAACAAAGTCAAACGCCGCAAGCACATATTTTTTGCGGCAAGGGAGGAAAAACATGGATGGAAACCGCTTTACCCAAAGCAGCGTTCAGGCAATAAACCGCTGTGAGCGAATTGCCAACGAGTATGGCAACAGCGCCATTACACCGCTGCATATACTGTATTCACTGCTCGATAAAGACTGCATAATACCGCGCATACTCATCCGCTCGGGCATTGATGCCGACGGGCTGACGAGCGCCGCTCGTGAAGAGATTGAACGCCTGCCCAAAGTTTCAGGCTCGGGCAGGGGCGAAGTTTACATTTCGTCCGAGGCAAACGGAGTGTTCGGCGCGGCAGATAAAATTGCCTCGAACATGAAGGACGAATATATTTCGGTGGAGCACCTCTTCCTCGCGCTCATCGACTGCGAAGAGAGCAAGGTGCAGTCGCTGTTCAACCGCTTCGGCGTAACCAAGAACGCCTTTTTGCAGGGGCTCAAACAGGTGCGCGGCAACACTCAGGTGACCAACGACAACCCCGAGGAGACCTACGAGGCGCTTGAAAAATACGGCTCCGACCTGACCGCGGCAGCGAGAAAGCACAAGCTTGAACCCGTTATAGGTCGCGACGAGGAGATAAGGAACGTTATACGCATACTTTCGCGCAAGACCAAGAACAACCCCGTGCTGATAGGCGAGCCGGGCGTCGGCAAGACGGCGATAGCCGAAGGGCTTGCACAGCGAATCGTAAAGGGCGACGTGCCCGAAGGCCTAAAGGACAAGACGCTGTTCGCCCTTGACATGGGCGCCCTGATTGCGGGCGCAAAGTACCGCGGCGAGTTTGAAGAGAGGTTAAAGGCGGTGCTCGGCGAAGTGGCCAAGTCCGAGGGCAGAATTCTGCTGTTCATAGACGAACTGCACACCGTTGTGGGCGCTGGCAAGACGGACGGCGCCATGGACGCGGGCAACCTTTTAAAACCCATGCTTGCGCGCGGCGAGCTGCACTGCATAGGCGCGACAACGCTCGACGAATATCGCAAATATATTGAAAAGGACGCCGCCCTCGCAAGAAGATTCCAACCCGTAATGGTGGACGAACCGACCGTTGAGGACACCATTTCCATTCTCCGCGGACTCAAGGAGAGGTTTGAAATATTCCACGGCGTGCGCATACACGACGACGCCTTAGTGGCCGCCGCCACCCTTTCGAACCGCTATATTACCGACCGTTTCCTGCCCGACAAGGCCATAGACCTTGTGGACGAGGCCGCCGCCATGATAAGGACGGAGATTGACTCTATGCCCTCCGAAATGGACGCGCTCAACCGCAGGATTCTTCAGCTTGAGGTCGAGGAAAAGGCGCTCTCCAAGGAGAAGGACGACCTTTCCGCCGCCCGTTTGGAGAGTATACGCAAACAGCTTGCCGACGACAAGGAACAGTTCGCCGCCATGAAGACCAAGTGGGACGACGAAAAGCAGGCCATTCACGCCGAAAAGGATTTGAAGGAAAAGATTGACGCCATGAAGGCGGAGATCGACCTTGCCACGGGCAGCGGCGACTTCGAAAAGGCGGCAAGATTGCAGTACGGCGAGTTGCCGGGGCTTGAAAGACAGCTTGAAGAGGCAAAAAAGAAGGCTTCCGGCGGCAATGCGCTGCTTCAGGACGAAGTGACCGAGGAGCAGATAAACGAGATAGTTTCGCGTTGGACGGGCATACCCGTCGCCCGCCTCAAGGAGGGCGAGAGGGAAAAGATACTGCACCTGCCCGACGATTTGCACAAACGCGTGGTCGGTCAGGACGAGGCCGTAAAGAAGGTTTCGGAGGCGATATTGCGCTCGCGTGCGGGCATATCCGACCCTGCGCGGCCGATAGGCTCCTTCCTCTTCCTCGGCCCCACAGGCGTGGGCAAGACCGAACTTGCAAAGTCGCTCGCCGAAAACCTTTTCGACGACGAAAAGAACATAATAAGAATAGATATGTCGGAGTACATGGAAAAGTTTTCAGTCTCCCGTCTCGTCGGCGCGCCTCCCGGATACGTCGGCTACGAGGAGGGCGGCACTCTGACCGAGGCCGTGAGAAGAAAGCCCTACTCCATTGTGCTCTTCGATGAAATAGAAAAGGCGCACCCCGACGTGTTCAACATACTGCTGCAGATACTCGACGACGGCAGAGTCACCGATTCGCAGGGGCGCACGATAGACTTCAAGAACACGATAATCATACTGACTTCCAACCTCGGCTCAACGGATATCATCGAGGGAATAAAGGACGGCGAGATAACCAAGGAGGCGCAGGACAAGGTATATGCCGTGCTCAAGCGCTCCTTCCGCCCCGAGTTCTTGAACAGGTTGGACGAAATTATCATGTTCAAGCCGCTGACCAAGGAGAACATTACGGGCATTGTCGACATTCTGCTTGCCCGCCTTGCCAATAGGCTTGAAGAGGAAAACCTCAAGCTTGAAGTCACGCAAAGCGCAAAGGAATATATTGCCGACAACGGGTACGACAACATTTACGGCGCAAGGCCCTTAAAGAGGTTTATACAGACCCATGCCGAAACGCCCATTGCAAAGTATATTATACAGGGCAACCCCGCCGCAGGCTCCACCATCACCTTGGACGTCAACTCCGACGGACTGTATATAAGATAATTTCTTCCGCCAAAAATTTGCTTAAAAACACAGCGGCGGCGGACACTTTAAAAGCGCCCGCCGCGGTCAATAAAAAATTATTGTGCCACATCATTGACAATTTTGAAAAAATGGCATATAATAAAATTACAAAAAGGTTGTGGAAACCAAGACGGTTGCCTCAACTATTGGTCTAGATTATGAAGTAAACTTCATAAAGTTAATGAGCCACCTGTTGCAGCAGACGGCTCATTTTCTTTTATTGAGCGTAATCGAAGTTCTGAAAAAATTGAAGATGCGAGCAAGACGCGGAGCGCGAGAAAAATCTGATGACAGAACTGTAAAAAAGGAGCATGGCAAAACCATACTCCTTTTTTTATTACTTATTGTCGCAAGGGGAATTCATAAATAAATTATGTTTTGACCCGAAATGACACTTTCGGGTCAAAGGCCCCAATTTGCGAATCCTTTCGCCTCAGCGGGGTGAATTGCCGCGATTACTTAATTGTGGGCCAAATCAAATCGCGGCAAGCGGGACGAACAACGCACTTCTGCAAATAGTGGTCACCCACTGTTTGAGCGTTGTGAGATGAGCGAGCACCTAACAACGTGCGAGCGATGACCGAGTGCGGCGTTATCCTTGCGCCGCACGAGAAGGCCCCGCAAATAACGAAAAGTGGATGGCTTCGGCCAAGCCACCACTTTTGTTAACAGCGTCACTGCGGCTGTTTGCCGATGTACGCCAAAATACCACCATCAACATACAGAATGTGGCCGTTGACAGCGTTGGACGCGTCGGAGGCAAGGAACACTGCGGGGCCTGCGAGTTCGTCGGCCTCTAACCAACGGCCTGCGGGCGTCTTTGCGCAGATGAACGAATCGAAGGGATGGCGCGAACCGTCGGGCTGACGCTCGCGAAGGGGAGCCGTTTGGGGAGTTGCGATATAGCCGGGGCCGATGGCGTTGCACTGAATGTTGTAGCCGCCGTATTCGGAGCATATGTTGCGGGTAAGCATCTTGAGGCCGCCCTTTGCAGCAGCGTAAGCGGATACGGTTTCGCGGCCGAGTTCGCTCATCATGGAGCAGATGTTGATTATTTTGCCGTGACCCTTTTTGATCATCGAGGGAAGGACTGCCTTAGCGACGATGAAGGGTGCGTTGAGGTCGACATCGATTACCTGACGGAAATCTGCGGCGGACATTTCGAGCATGGGAATTCTCTTGATGATGCCTGCGTTGTTGACGAGGATATCGATTACGCCCACTTCCTTTTCGATTTTAGCGACCAT
>CALVPX010000044.1 GCA_944354265.1 uncultured Clostridia bacterium
GACGGCGAACTCGCCCGCGCCGCGGCCTACTATCACGACATGGGCAAGCTCAAAAATCCCGAAATGTTCACCGAAAATCAGTCGGACTACAACATGCACAACGAGCTCTCGCCCGAGCTCTCCGCCGACATAATCCGCTCGCACACGCGCGACGGCGCACAGCTCATACGCAAAAACCACCTGCCCGAATTCTTTGCCGACTGCGCCATTCAGCACCACGGCACAATGCCCATAAAGTACTTCTATGCCAAGGCGCTCAAGATGAGCGACGGCGAAATCAACATCGCCAACTACTCCTATTCGGGTCCCACGCCCCGCAGCAAAATCGCCGCGATTCTCATGATCGTCGACGCGTCTGAGGCAGCTTCCCGCTCCTTAAAGGACAGGTCGCCCAAGGCGGTTGAGGAGCTAGTCACCTCGCTCATAGAGGAGAGGTTGGACATGGATCAGTTCGCCGACTGCGACATAACCATGCGCGAACTTACAATAATCACCCACACCGTCTCGGTTGCGCTCTCGGGCGTATACCACAACAGAATCGCATACCCCAAGCTAAAAATTTCCAAAAGGGACAAGGATTGATGAACGAACTTAAAATCTACTGCGAAGACTACAACTTTTTAGACCTCGCCGCCGCGTTCGGCGGCGAGGTCAAAAGCGACTGCACCCTTTCGGCTGAAATCATCTTCACCGACGAGGAGGGCATCCGCGCCCTCAACGAGCGCACGCGCTCAATCGATGCCGTCACCGACGTGCTCTCCTACCCCACATTCGACAACGACCCCCAAAGCACCATAATCGCCGCCGAACACCCCTACGACAGGGACGACGACGGCAATGTCTTTCTCGGCTCCATAGTCATTTGCAAAAAGCGGGCGGAGGAGCAGGCCGCCGAATACGGCCACTCGGTAGAGAGGGAGATAAATTACCTCGCCGCCCACGGCATCTGCCACCTCTTGGGCTACGACCACATGACCGATGAGGACAAGCCCGTCATGCGCGCCGCAGAGGAGAGGGTGCTTGCAAAGATAAATCTGACGAGGTGAGTAAATGAACAGCGGATATGTAGGTGTCATCGGCCGCGCCAACGCCGGCAAATCCACCCTCGTCAACGTTCTCGTCGGCGAAAAGGTGGCAATCGTCTCCCCCAAGCCCCAAACCACGCGCGACGCAATCATGGGCGTCCTCACCCGCGAGGACTATCAGATAGTCTTTGTGGACACCCCCGGGCTGTACAGGGCAAAGAACGCCCTGTCGCAGACCATGATGAAGACCACGCAGACCACCGCCCGCGACGTCGATTTAATCCTCTTCGTGCACGACGGCCACGCAGGCGTCACCGATGAGGACATCTCCCTCATGAAGCGCTATTCGTCGGGGGATATTCCCATGGTAATCGCCTATACAAAGATAGACATTATGCCCAAGGAGAACATTCCCGCAGACGTAAAAAAGCTGTACGAGGCGGGCATCGACTGCGACGTGTTCCCCGTCTCCGCGCGCAAGGGCACCAATATTAAAAATCTCGAGCACGAGCTTGCAAAGCGCCTGCCCGAGGGCGAAAAGGTCATCCCGGACGACATAGTGTCTGATAAGAGCGCCAAGTTCATGGTCGCCGAAATCATGCGCGAAAAAATCCTTTTAAAGTACGACAAGGAGATCCCCCACGGCGTGGCAATCGTCGTCAATACCTTCAAGCAGGGCGAAAACGGCGTGTGGGACATAAATTTGGACATCGTCTGCGAAAAGCCCAACCACAAGGCAATATTAATCGGCAAACAGGGTGGAGCCTTAAAGGAGGTCGCCTCCTTTGCCCGCAGGGATATGGAAAAATTCCTCGGCGCCAAAGTCTTTTTAACTACATATGTCAAGGTCAAGGAGGATTGGCGCGACCGTCCCGACTTAATGCGCGACTACGGCTACGACCCCAAAAAGAATAATTCATAAAATCGCCCGCTCGGCGCACACTATTATTGAATAAACTTAAAGGGGGTGCGCATGAAAAGGGACGACGACGCTGCCGAGCTCGCATGGAAAATGTTCAAAAAGACGGGCTCCATAAGCTATTACATGTTGTATAAGCATTTAAAGGGAAAGTAATGGAAGGTATACGCGTCAACGCGCTCATGCTGCGCGCGGTTGATTACGGCGAAAACGATAAAATCCTCACCCTTCTCACCGCCGAACTCGGCAAAATTTCGGCGGGCATAAAGGGGGTAAAAAAGGCGGGTGCAAAGCTCAAATTTGCCGCCCAGCCTTTTTGCTTTGCAGAATATATCCTGTCAAAGCGGGGGGAGAGGTACACCGTCACCAACGCCTCCGAAACCGAAAGCTTTTACGAGATACGCACCGACATAAACAAGTTTTACGCCGCCTCCGCCGTGTGCGAAAGCGCAAATTCCCTCACCTACGGCGGGGAGGAGGACAACGCCATCTTCACCCTCGCCGTGCAGGCGCTCTCCAATATCTGCAACGGCGACGAGTGTTCCGCCCTCATAAAATTTCTGCTCTCGGCGCTGTCCGCCTCGGGCTATACCATAGGCCTCGACAACTGTTCGGAGTGCGGCTCGCCCCTCACCTCGGCCGACAAAATGCGGTTCGACCTGAACGCCGGCACCTTCACCTGTTGGGACTGCGGCACGGGCTACGGCACCTCGGGCGTGACCTACAACGTCTTAAGAATGTGCGCCGGCAAGACCTACAGCCCGCAGTATATCACTGCGGACGGCCAAAAGCGCGCCCTGCGCCTGCTGCGCGAATATTTCACCTTCAAAACCGACTCCCGCTGCACAAGCCTCACAGAGTACATAAGATTGCTCTGACCGCGCGTCCATTGGCAAGTATACAGCAATTACCGCAAAAAAAAGACAGCCTTTTGGCTGTCTTTTTTGCATGCCCCATTTTAGCCTCCTTAGGACGGTGGGAGTATGTCATTTACCTTTTATTTCGCCCGTTGCGCCGCAATTTACAAAACAGCAACAATTATTTTACAGTACGGCAATTAAATTTTATCATTTCTTAAAAATGCCCGGTATACAATTTAAGCACAATCAAAAAAACAAGGAGATACTGCAATGAAAATTGAAAATCCCAACATAACTTTGGCTGACGAAGCGAGAAACGGAGTAAAGGAGGAGGTGCGCAGCGGCTTTTTAGATTGGCTGTTCGAATTCAACGTCACGGGCGACGACGGCGAGCTCTATGCCCTCGGCGGCTCCATTCTCTCCCTCGCGCTCGAAAAGATAGACCTTGCAACTCTCTGCATGGCAAAGGGCACGGGCAGCGCAAGACAGCTCAAAAATTCCATATATAAAATAACGCAGTTCCCCGGCGGCTGCATGAACAAATTTTACCGCAATCCGCAGGGCACTTTAAAGATTGAAAAGCGCGAACACAGCGTGCTCGTCACCTGCGGCGAGCAGTACAAGGTGGAGTGCTTCGACGACTATTCGTGGCACATCATGGTGGATACCTTGGACGGCGAGTACAAGGCAGATCTTTGGCACCGCGCCTACGGCTATCCCCTGTGGTACGGCAGGGAAACTCCCTCATACCTCACACAGCATTCCATAACCTACGGCTACAACACCGCAGGCGACGTCGAGGGCGAGTTCACCTACATGGGCAAAAAGGTAAAGGTCAAGGGCACAGGTCAGCGCGAGCGTTACGTCGCCGTAGACAGCTCTGCCGCCGAACTCGGCGGTTGGGAAGATTGGGGCTATATCACCTTCAACGAAATACATTCCTCAATGTACGACATGCGCCTCGGCATGAAGGACTTCGCAATTTACGACATTGAGAATAAAAAGTACTACCCCGAGGGCAAGATGGAGATAACGCACGAGGATTGGGCGTTCATGCGCGAACTCGACGGCTTTGTTCCCATGACTTACAACATAAAAATCGAGACGGAGGGCGGCATTTATCAGGTAAAGGCTCACGTCGGCAACGCCCGCACATGGGGCGTCACCTACAAAGTGCCCGATAACCCCGTGGCCGTGCTCATCTTCAATAAAGTTGAGGGCACTTTCACCGACAACGAAGGCAACGTGCGTACGCTCACGGGCGGCAGGGGCACAATGTCGGTAAGACAGTGGCATGCATACCCCAACATATTGCCCCGCGAACTGTATTCTGACGAAGTTCTCACGGGCGAAAAATTTGAAACCTTATAATTATGCTGTAATCAAAATATAATATGATAGATATGATATAATTCAAGAGTACAGGCGTGAAAGTTGTCTGTATTCTTTTGCTGTACATTGAATTTATGTATGGCGTACTCCTCTTGCGGGAGGAAGGGCGCATAACAGGATTGCGTCGTAGAGTTGTATGCTCCGAAGTTGCCGCGCGGAAAGAACGAGCGCGGCAAAACCTATCAGGCGGTCAATCCGCAGATAGACTTCACGCGCACGGGAAGCAATTACAATATTATCAAAAGGCAACGGTCGTACACGCAATTTATCAATGATAAGATTGAAGCACTTGACCTACAAAAAAAGTACGCAAGGACGCAGTGCTTATGCGTTCTTTCGTAGTGAGTTCAGACAGAGAGTTTTTCGGTAGGTGTCGCCGAGTGAGCAACAGCAATTCTTTGTTGAGACAGAAGCAACTTCAACGCGACACGGCTCCGCTCCAAGCAGCCGCCGATGTTTTGCGGGAGTACAGCGACGGTAAACGCAAGCTCAACAAAAGGGACCTGCCCGTCATTGCTGCAGAAGCCACAAAGCTCAAAGCCGAAAATGGGCAACTTGAAGAGCGGCTGCAAATCAGTGCACGCGACCAAAGCGATGTGCTAATGCAACGCCGCTGGCTTGCTCCGCGCAAACGGCTGTCATTGCGTCTTTATAGATCCGCTTTGACAGTCGTTTTGCTTGTTCTTTATTCGGTGGCAGATCGGCATACATGTTTTTGCTTTTATCGTCAAAGTATAATAGTTTATATTATTTTTTGTTCCAAGTATGAGCCAATATATCTTTTAAGACCAACATACTGTTTAGCCTTGAATAACCGTACTTTTTTCTATATCACACAATAATCGCTCTAAGTCTTTTGCATATATTTCTATTGCGACTTCCTTCTGATATGTAGCAAGTATAGGATATTTTTTACTCCATAATGTAGTCCAATCTATTTTATTTTGTATTTCTTCACTTGTTTTTTCAATAGTTTCCTCTATCTCTTTTATATCTAGATCAAAACTAATCAGTGCGTCTAATGATAAATTATATAAATGAGCCATTTTTTTTGCTTGACAAATATCGGGTAAAGTTTCATCTGTTTCCCATTTTGAAATTGTTTGTCTGCTAACCCCTAATTTTTCAGCGACATCTTCTTGTGATAGACCGCTTCTTTTTCTTGCCTCAAATAAATTGTTCCCTAATTTCATAACTATACTATACCTCCTCAAAACCAACGAGCCTTACAAAATCATTTTTCCTGAATAATTTTTTCCTTGCTCGCTTGACTTTTCATAGCTGGTCTAACAATCATGAGATAATTATAGCAGTATAAAAAAATAAAGTCCACCTATAAAAGTTGGAATTTATGCACTTATTTTTAACATTCTTTTTTTGGAAACAGCAACATACGACAACATTTATGATTAAAGGATAAATAATTCTATGCAGATAAATTACAGTTACAACGTCATTCGCAAATGGCTGTAGCACTTCCGTATGCTTGACTATTCCGATTTTTCCCGAATTATCCCGGCGGACACGGAGACGACGGCGAGAACGCCCAAAAAGTGCCCGAAAATGAAAAAGAAACCGACAAAGCGGTTTCTAATTCTGACATAAACGCAGAGTGTGCGTATACGTCGCGTTTGGTGGAGATGTTCCATCCAAATCCGAACCTAATTCCGCGTTGATTTCGTCTATCGTGGCCGTCTTTGAGCCGTCTTTATAGTTAAACGTGAACACCACTTTGTCGTCATAGACGAATACGGCATTCACAAAGCTCTCGACAAGCCGCTTGCGGCATGCAACGTCCGTCAGATCGGTATCGCGGAATTTGCTTATCCAAAAGGCGATGTGCTCCTTCGTGATCTTCGGCTTTTGCAGTTCCTCGCTGTAAATGGCGACTTTGATCTCTTCTCTTTCCTGCTCCAACGCTTCCAGCCTCTCTTTTGTGGAGGGCGTGAGAATGCCCTGCTGGATGGCGTTGAGCATATTCTGTATGCCGGTTTCGATTTCTTTCAGACGAGGATTGAGCTGCGGCAGCTTGGAGTTCTCTTGCGCAAGAATGTTCAAGATCGCGTCGGCAATGTGGTCGATGAGTTCGTCGTCCATGACGATCTTCATGATGTAATGAATGACGGCATCCTCGATCCAATCTTTCTTTACGGGCTTTTTGTCGCATCCCATCTTGCGCTTGGCATGGGAGCACTTATAATAGCGATG
>CALVPX010000045.1 GCA_944354265.1 uncultured Clostridia bacterium
CTGGAGCGGGTGATGGGAATCGAACCCACGCAACCAGCTTGGAAGGCTAGTGTTCTACCATTGAACTACACCCGCATATTGCGCGCGTAACAAACGCACGGGCGAGTTCCTACGCACAACTCAATGCTAAAAGATTATAGCAAATAGCTTATTTTATGTCAAATCATTTTAGCAATTAATTTCACAAAAAAAATTATTTTTTATCGGCAAGATAGTCGCAGACCGAGTGTGCGGCGACGTTTCCCTCCCCCGCGGCCTTGGCATATTGGTACGGCCTGCCCGTGCAGTCGCCCGCGGCAAAGAGGCCGCTTAAGTTGGTGCGGCACTGCCTGTCGACTAAAACATGCCCCCCTTCCGCCTTCAGACCAGGGACGAGAGCCGAGGGCGCGAGAGCGCTCTTGAGCATAAAAACGCCGTCGCATTCCACCGTGCGATCTTTAAAGACGACGCGCTCAACCCTCATGCCGCCCTCAATTGCCTGCGGCATGCCGCCTATGATATGCACGTTTTCGCCTGAGAGGGCGGCGCCCTTGTACAGAGGAGCATAATACATCTCCGAGGCAAGTGAAGCGAGATATTCGGCTTCCTCCTCCATGTCCTTGGACGTGCAGACGACGACTATTTTTTTGCCCTTATACAGCAGCCCGTCGCAGGTGGCGCAGTAACTTACGCCCCGCCCCAAAAATTCGAGCTCGCCGGGCACGGGTTTGACCGCCTCCACCCCCGTGGCTAAAATTATTGTCTTGGCCTCGTAGCTGTCCTGTCCGCAGAGCACGCCGAAGTGGCCGCCCATGTCGTACACGCCCGTGACCTGCGCGGGCGTAATTTCTATGCCTGCGCTTTCAAGCGAGCGCAAAAGCGCCGCCTTGAGCTGTTCGCCGTCGACGGCGGGCAGACCGGGGTAGTTGTTTATTTTTTCGGCGGCGGAAATTTTGGGGGACAGCCCCTTGCTGCCCATGAGCAAAAAGTTTTTGCCCCGCGCCTTCAACGTGAGAGCGGCGGATATGCCTGCGGCGCCCGTGCCGATGATTATACAGTCGTACATAAAAAACTCCTTAACGCAAGTTGTTTACTAGAGGACGCAAACTAACTTGCCGTTATTTGAGGGCGCTGCCCTCGTGGGCGCAATCTTAAGCGCCCTACATTTGATAATTGCGCCCACTTCACCCGCTGAGGCGAAAGTGTTCGCAAATTGGGTTGCGCTGCGTGAAGGCGCGACTTCACTTGCGCCGTTAATTATTTGAATTACTTAACGCAAGTTGTCTTTTTCTCTGTCATTCTGACCTAAACGAGCGACTATTCACATTCCCGTCATTTCGACTAAGCGAATGAAATGAGCGCATGGAGAAATCTGCAAGAACACAGTCTTGACTTCTTTTGGGGATTTCTCCGCTGCGGCGGAGCAAGCTCCACCTTCGGTCGAAATGACAGAAAGAAAAAAGGGACTTCGGTCGAAATGACAAAAGGGAGCTCCCGTGTACTTCACTTATCAATCACTTGACCCGCGAGGCGGAGACGGCGGACTGCCAACCTGAAAGGAGCTTTTGCCGCTCCTCCTCGTCTATGGACGGCAGGAAGGTGCGCTCCGTGCGCTCGTTGTGTTTAAGTTCGTCGGTGCCCTGCCACATTCCCGAGGTAAGCCCCGCGAGGTAGGCCGCGCCGAGGGCGGTGGTTTCTGTTACGGCAGGACGGAGAACGGCGCAGTTCAAAATATTCGCCTGAAAGTCCATTAAAAAATTGTTTGCCGAGGCGCCGCCGTCGACGCGCAGCTCGGTTATGTTTACGCCCGCGTCAAGGCTCATTGCCCGCACTATATCCGCCACCTGATAGGCAATCCCCTCTAAGGTTGCGCGCACGATATGTTCGCGCGAAGTTCCGCGGGTTATGCCAACAATGGCGCCGCGGGCGCGTGCGTCCCAATAGGGCGCGCCGAGCCCCGTGAAGGCGGGGACGACGTACACGCCGTCGGACGACGGCACTTTTAAGGCAAGCTCCTCGCTCTCCGCGGCGGAGGAGATGACGCGCAGTTCGTCGCGCAGCCACTGCACGGCGGCGCCGCCGACAAAGACCGAGCCTTCGAGCACATAGTCGGGTCTGCCGCCCACGCCCGCCGCGAGGGAGGTTATCAGCCCGTTGCGGCTTTCGACCGCCTCCCCGCCCGTGTTCATGAGCAGAAAACAGCCCGTGCCGTATGTATTTTTTATGTCGCCCTTGTTGGTGCACAGGTGGCCGTAAAGCGCCGCCTGCTGATCGCCCGCAACGGCGCAGATTGCAAGTTCGCGCCCGAGATATGCAGCGTCCGTCCTGCCGTAGAAGTGCCCCGAGGGGTACACCTCCGGCAGCATTGAGCGGGGAATATCGAAGAGGGAAAGCAGGTCGTCGTCCCACTTTAAGGTGTGAATGTTGAACAGCATTGTGCGGGCGGCGTTGGTGTAATCGGTGGCGAATATCCTGCCGCCCGAGAGGGCGTACATGAGGTATGTATCGACAGTGCCGAAGCGCAGATAACCCGCTTTGGCGAGGGCGCGGGCGCCATCCACATTGTCCAAAATCCACTTTATCTTGGTGGCGGAAAAGTAGGCGTCGGCGACAAGCCCCGTCTTTTGGTAGATGAGCTTATCCGTTCCCTCCTCCTTTAATTTGTCGCACATGGCGGCGGTGCGGCGGCACTGCCACACTATGGCATTGTAAATGGGTTCGCCCGTGCGGGCGTCCCACACGAGGGTGGTTTCGCGCTGATTGGAGACGCCCACCGCCTCTACATCGGCCATGCTTGCGCCCGCGCGCACCAAAGCTTCGGCAATTACGCCCACCTGCGAGCCCAAAATATCCTTGGGGTCGTGCTCAACCCACCCCGCCTTAGGGTAAATTTGCCTGAATTCCTGATAGGCCTTGCCCGCCACCTTTCCGTGGTTGTCAAAGAGAATGGCGCGCGAGCTTGTTGTACCTTGGTCGAGCGCTAAAATATACTTCATAGTCCCACCTTTTTTGCGTATATTACAATTATAACCCATGGGACAACAAATTTCAACATGCAAAGTAAATTATTTTTAATAAAAAAGTGCATGTTCTTTTAATTCCCTGCCGCCTGCGGTATCCGCAGGCGGCAGGGAATTTTTGCTTTACACCACCTCTGCAAGGCTCAGTTTGAAAACCTGACCGTTATTCAGTCTTACAACGGCAACATTGCCGCCCTGCACTATACTTGCATTGAAACAATCTTCAGCCGCCGCGATAAATTCCTCTAATAGACATTTTTCGTCGGTTTTGTAATTTTTTTCATTTTGCATTTGTTCCATAATGTTTGTACTCCTTAAGTAATTTCACTCAGCTGCATGCCGCCTCTGTGTACCTATATTATACCTTCTAATTTCCGACACAGCAAGAAAAATGTCACTAAACAGAAGAGAATAAAAAGTAGAAAAAGGTCTAATTTATGGATAATTTGTCGAAACTGTCGGAAAACCTTAAAGAGCTCATGGCGGAGCACAATTTGAATCAGGTGATGCTTGCCGAAAAATTGGAAACAAGCCGCACTAAATTTTCTGATATATTAAACGCAAAAAATGCACCGAGCTATAAAACATTTATATCTATTATTGAGTATTTCAATTGTTCGGCTGATTTTTTGTTGGGCTTGACAGACTATCCGCACGAAGATGTTGTTTACAAGCCCACACAACCTTTCGGAGAGAGGTTGCGGGAAATTTTTGCTGATTCAGGAAAAAGTCAATATCAATTTATAAAGCAGACAAAGACCTCATGGAGTGTTTTGCACAGTTGGCTGACAGGCAAAACATTTCCCTCTACAGACAATCTTATAAAGCTTTCGAAATACTTTGACTGCTCAGTAGATTATCTTTTGGGAAGAGTATAAATGGCTTGAAAGAAATGACACCCCTCCCCTGTCATTTCGACCGGAGTGAGGAGGCGCAGCCGACGAACGCAGCGGAGAAATCTGACTATAACGCAAAACATTACATATTAAGACCGTACGGACAGATATTTCGACCGCATGTTACTGTTAGATTTCTCGACAAGCTCGAAATGACAAATCTGTTTATTTCGACCGAAGCCTCGGGGAGCTGTTAAACGGAGCATTAGCGATGTGTGCCTGAAGGGTTCAGGTTGATATATTAATTTTGCGCAAAGTGTAATGCGGCGCGGGCCGAATGGCCCGCGCCGCATATTGCTGTACGCTTTGTTATCGGATAAATTGCGTATTGAAAATGTTTACACCAAACTTATCAGGTCAAGAGGAAGGTTGCAAGGAAGATTGCGCCGATTACCCATGTGGGGGCGGAAATTTCCTTTACCTTGCCCGTGAAGAGCTTGACGATTATGTAAGTGATGATGCCCATGCCGATACCCTTTGAGATGGAGTAGCCGAGCAACATTACAATAAAGGTCATGAAGGCGACGATGGCGTCGGTTGCGTCCTCCCAATCGACCTTTATGACGGAGCTCATCATGAGCACGCCCACCCAAATGAGAGCCGTTGCCGTTGCGCAGCGGGGGATGAGCTGAGCTATGGGCGAGAGGAACATGGCAATTATGAAGCAGATGCCCGTAACCATGGAGGTGAAGCCCGTTCTGCCGCCCGCAACTACGCCCGAGGAGGATTCGACGAAGGTCGTTACAGTGGAAGTGCCGGCGATTGCGCCCGTGCAGGTGGCGATTGCATCGGCAAGCATCATCTTTTCCATGCGGATGGGGGTGCCGTTTTCATCGAGCAGGTTGCCCTTGGAGCATGCGCCGTAGAGCGTGCCGATTGTATCGAACATGTCTATCATGCACAGCGAGAGCGCCGAGGTGATGAGCACTACCGCCAAAGAGCCGCCGTTGTTGCCGGGCATGTTGAGGTAGGTTGAGAAGTCGAAACCTTCATAGAATACGGCACCGACGGAGTCTTGTCCCCACGCGACGAAGGCGTTGAAGGGGTTGGAGAGAGATACGTCGCCAAAGATTGCCTGTGCGGCGGCGACGTTGCAGGCGTAGGCGATGGCAACTAAGACATAGTAGAGCACGGCCGAGCCCAAAAGACCCCAAAGTATGGCGCCTTTAACGTTCTTTTTGGAGAGGATGGCGATTGCAAGCACGCCGACGAGGGCAACGATTGCGGGAAGCATGCCGCCGACGGTTCCGGCGCTGTAAGTTACAAATTCGTTGCTGCCGAGCAGGTTGAAGGATACAAACGTTGTAAGGGTGCTGTTGTCGTTGACTACGACGCCCGCCTGCTGAAGGCCGATGAAGGCGATGAACAGGCCTATGCCTACGGGAATGGCGTGGCGCACACCTGCGGGAATGGCCTCGAAGATCTGTTTGCGAAGGCCGGTTACCGTTAAGATGAGGAAGATGACGCCGTCCAAGAGAGTGAACACCATGCAGTTTGCATAGGTTAAACCCGTGCCGCTGCCGATGAGCGTATAGACGATGAATGCGTTGATGCCCATGCCGGAAGCCTGCGCGAGGGGCATTTTTGCAAAGAACGCCATGAGGAGCGTGCCGACTATCGCGCCGATCGCCGTTGCGATATAGGCCGCACCGTAGGGGTCGGAACTGTCGGTGATGACGCCGGAGAACATTCCCGCGTTTACCATGAGGATGTAGACCATGGCCATGAAAGTGGTGACGCCCGCAACGATTTCAGTGCGGTAGTTTGAACCGCTCTTGGTGATGCCGAACCAATTGTCCACCTTGGCCTTGAACGTTTTGGGCTGTTCGGGGAAAGGCTGACCGACGGATTCGGGCTGCTGTGCCTGTTCAGACATATAAAACCTCCATAAAACTGTGATTGAATTTGCAAAAACGGACAATTTTCACCATGTTTTCACAAATTATACATATATAGTAACATGAAAAAATTTAAAAAGCAACTTTAAAAACCTTAAATATATTTTTTTATTTGCAAATAAGCGGCGGCGGGCGCACAAACGTGCGCCGCAGAATTGGCCTGTCAGCCATGTATTTTATTTGCTACCATTGAAAGGTCTTATTGCCGCATTAGAGGCTCCTTTGTGTAAAGGGAGCTGTCTTGCGGAAGCGTCAGCGAGAGCAAGACTGAGGGATTGTTACCTTATTTAATTAACTACGGCGGCTCCGCCGCCTACAATCCCCCCTTTGTTCGACAGATTGTCAAGCAAGTGCAACACATTAAGAGA
>CALVPX010000046.1 GCA_944354265.1 uncultured Clostridia bacterium
CAATTCGTATTAACCTTAATTAATCTTGAATTGCCTTTTGTACTTTGATATTTCTTTCTATGCAGTTGTCAATCTTCATTTACCAACAAAAAGTTGGCCTGTCCTTGGTGACAGCTTTTATATCATACCAAAAGGTTTTGTTAAAGTCAAGCAAATTTTAAAAATTTTTTTGTCTTTTTTCAGGTTTTTTTATACATATTATAAGATTGTTAAAACGTAAACTAATATGTTGTATACGGACAAAAACAGGGCACAAAATGCGGGCGGCGGGGCAAATTTGCCCCGCCGCCCGCCATTGTTTTGCGCTCGAAATTACAATTAAAATATTTTGTATACGAGTTCCTTTAAGTACTCCACCGAGCGGGTGAGCTGTTCCTCTTCCTTAAAGTTGCCGTCGTACACCTCTACTAAGATGTTGCCTCCAAAGCCCTCGCCCTTCAGGGTCCTTAAAATTTCCCCGAAGTTGTACACGCCCTCGCCGGGCAGGCAGATGTTGCCGTTTTGGTCGACGTCGGACAGGTGCGCATAGGCGATTGCCCCCGACATATCCTTGATGTAAGCCTGATAGGGATAGTGAGAGCGGCGCGCCTGCTTGATATCGAACACGCCCGAGAGGTCGGGTATGCGGTTTTTGAGTTTGCGGAACACGCCCGGGCGGTTGTATAGTGACCAAAAGACGTTTTCGAGGCAGAGATTTACGCCATAGCTGCGCGCAAAGTACACCGCCTCGCCAAGGCGGGAAGAAAGTTCGTCAAAGTTTTCCCCTCCGCCCTCCGTCATGCGGTGAAAGCCGTGGAAGGTGTAATTTTTGCAGCCTAAAAGCTGCGCGCTGCGGCAGAGCTGATCGAGCCAATACATGCCGTCGCCGCGCACCCTGCGGGTGGGGTTGAAGAAGTTGCCCTCGAAGTTGACCGAATTGACGTGCACCGAGTTGACGGGAAAATTGCCTATTTTATCGGTGAACGATTTGGAAAATTCGGGGCGGTATTCGTAGAATGTGGAGAAGAAAACTTCGGCACAGCCGGCGCCAAGCTCTATTATTTTTTTCAACGCGTCCTCGGTTGCATACCGCGGAAAGAGGGACGCAGTGGATATTCCTACCTCAATCATAGGGATATTATAACACAGATTGAGTTAAATTGCAATATGTGATTGCAATTTAAGTGTTCCCGAAGACGTGTAATCTAAATATTAAAACCTCGATGTCATACTGAGCGAAGCAGGGTGAAACCCTGCGTAGTCGAATGTATCTAGCTTGGTCATAACCAAACAAGATCTTTCGACTGCGCACGTCGGGCAGAAAAACCCTCCGTGCTTCGCTCAAGATGACAGGTAGTAGTTTCATTGACCCGTGGATATGTAGCGGCTGAGGCAGTAGGTTATGCCCTCGTCGGCAATGTTGGAAATTGGGGCGAGCGGGAAGGGTTCGCCCTGCGGCCCCTGAGGTGCGTCGTCTTGGGAGGGAACGGCGCAATCAGGGTTTGGGGCGGCGGCCTTTGACGGTGCAAAGGCCGCCGCGAGTTGGGTGAGCCCCTCCACCTCGTCGAGCATTTTGGCTGCATCCTCCCCCGCCACTTCCTTTAAGAGGGGTTTGACCTCCTGCAGGTTAGAGTTGCCCGACATGAGCAATAGCAATAAAAGGATAAGTTGCATAAAATCACCTTTTTTCATAAACTGTAATATCATTATATGCGAGGTGAATTTTATGAGCGATTTTAAAAGTTTTAAGGGTGACGGCGCCCGCCGCGCCGAAGGCGCGGCGGGCGGGCAGGCGGGCGCAGGCCAAGGCGGGCAGGCGGGCGGCGAACAACAGGCGATAAACCTTGCCGCCACTTTGGCAAAGGCCTTTGCCGGCAAGAGCGAGGGGCAGATACTCTCCACCATAATTGCGCAGGCCGAGCAGGGCAAGCGCGACGGCACGCTGACCAACGCCGATTTGGATAACTTTTACAGCACCCTTGCGCCCCTTTTGGACGGCTTTAAGAGGAAGAAATTGCAGCAGATAATTGCCAAGCTGAAGGCGATATAGGCGGCGAGGCCGCAGTGAAGAGTGAAAAGTTAATAGTGAATAGTTATTGAAAGGCGCATTTCACTATTGAGCGCTCCCCAAAGCCTTGGGGAGGCAAAAAATATTTAACTTCGTTTGGTAGATTTCTCCACGCGCCCACCTTCGGCGGGCTTGGTCGAAATGACAGAAAAAAATATAATGCACGCATTCGGTCGAAGTGACAAGGCTATTAGCGGCGTGAAAAGCAACTTTTGCGAAGTTGCGTTGCGGTGAGAAGTTTTATAAACACATTATCTGCCATCGACAATTTCACCCATTGCCTTTAAGAAGTACTGCACCTCGCCCTGTGTGTTGAAGGGCGAAAGGGAGGCGCGCACTAGTCCCGACGAGCCGAGGGCGCAGTGCATTAAGGGTGCGCAGTGCAGTCCCGCGCGCACGCAGATGTTGTAGTCGCGCGACAGCCTTTCAGCGATCTGTTCGGACGGCCGCTTCGAGACGTCGAAGGCGACGATGCCGTAAGAATTTGTGCGCGAATACACGTTGACACCCATATCCGTCAGCCCGTTTATGAGCAAATCGGTGAGATAGACGAGGCGGTCGCGGTTTTCATACAGGCGGGTTTTGAGCCAAAGAGCCCCCTCGCCGAGGGAGATTATGGCGGGGTAGTTGAGCGTGCCCGCCTCTAATCTATCGGGGTAGAAGTCGGGCATGGAGAGGTTGTAACTTTCGCTGCCCGTGCCGCCGAACATTACGGGGCGGGGATTGAAGCGTTCGGACATGATGAGGGCGCCGCTGCCCTGCAAGGCAAGCATGCCCTTGTGCCCCGCCACCGCCAAAGCATCTATGCCGAGGGCGGTGAAGTCGATTTTTTCGTGCCCGCACGCCTGCGCGCCGTCGCATATGAGCATTGTCTGCGGCGGAATTGCATGTTTGACGGCACATATGTCGGGGGCAACGCCCGTCACGTTGGAGGCGAGAGTGATTACAACCGCATCTGCGCCCTCCGCCATGCGGGCGAGCTGTTTTACATTTATGTTGCCGTGTTTATCGAGCGGAGCATAGCGCACGGTTACCCCCCTTCCCTCTAAAAATTTTAAGGGGCGGAGCACGGAGTTGTGCTCTGCAACGGTGGTTACCACCTTGTCGCCCTCCCTGAGCATGCCGAGAATGGCGATATTGAGCGCTTCAGTACAGTTTTTGGTAAAAATAATTCTTTCGGCCGATGGCGCGCAGAAAAACTCCTGCAGAATTTTGCGCACGCAATACACGCGCTCCGCACAGGCAAGCGACAGCGAGTGGCCGCTCCTGCCCGGATTGGCGCCCGCACGCATGGCCGCCGCGGCGGCGGAGATGACGCTTTCGGGCCTGTGGCCGCTTGTGGCGGCGTTGTCGAAATAAATCATAATAACTTGTCCCCCTTTGCACCTGTTTTTTACATATTTACTTAAATATTTATACTTACAGAGGTTAAAAATTATGACATATTGCATAGCCGTTTTTCGTTCGCGTTCGCAGGCGATAGACTGCAAAGGGGCGCTTGTGCGGGCGGGAATCAAGGCCGAAATAATATCCACTCCCTCTTCGCTGCAGCTCGGGTGCGGGCTGAGCGTACGGTTTGCGCAGTCCGCTTACGGCAGGGCGAGGGGCATTATTGCGCGGGCGGGATATTCCGCCTTTTACGGATATATGAATATATAAATGCTGCGGGAAATGAGCCGCGCGGCGCAAAAAAGTTGCGCCGCGCGGCCTGCCGTGGTAAAATAAATGTATGCACGAGAGAGAAATTTTAACCGAGCTTGAAAGGCTTTACCCCGACGCCCGCCCCGCGCTGCACTACAACTCGCCGTACGAGCTGCTGATAGCCGTCATACTTTCGGCGCAGTGCACCGACGAGCGGGTAAATAAGGTGACCGCCGAACTGTTTAAAGAGCACAATACCCCCCAAACCATGCTTGAACTTTCGCAGGAGGAATTGGAAAGATACATCTACTCCTGCGGGTTCTACCACAACAAGGCGGCGCATATACTCTCCGCCTCGAAGGACATTGTTGAAAAATTCGGCGGACAAGTTCCGGGCGAGCACGCACAGCTCAAGAGCCTTGCGGGCGTGGGACAAAAGACTGCCAACGTGGTCTATGCCGTGGCGTTCGGCGGCGACGCCATCGCCGTGGACACGCACGTTTTCCGCGTTTCCAACCGTTTGGGGCTTGCGCATGCCGACACGCCCGAAAAGACCGAAAGACAGCTGAAGGATGTCATTCCCCAAAGCGATTGGAGCAAGGCTCACCATTGGCTGATATTCCACGGGCGCAGGGTGTGCCATTCGCAGAGACCCGACTGCCCCAACTGCACCTTAAGACAGTGGTGCGAGTTATACGGCAAGACTTTTAAAGGCTGAAGGCGGCGCTGATGCGCCGCCTTCAGCGTGAAATGCGCACAAATGTGCGCGTGAAATTCCGCTTACTCGGAGTGAAATACCGCCAAACTACTCGCTTAAATCAAACTTGTCGCCAAGCGGTGTGAAATGCAACCTGAAGGTTGCGTTGTGGTGAGAAATATATACTGGGTGTCAAAACAAATAAAAAAGGTGTTGGCAAAGCCAACACCTTTAATTATTTGTTTTGAATTAACCAAGAACCTTGGAAATAACGCCGGAACCAACAGTTCTGCCGCCTTCACGGATAGCGAACTTGAGCTTTTCTTCAACTGCAACGGGCTTGATGAGCTCGACAGTGATAGTTACATGGTCGCCGGGCATAACCATTTCGGTGCCTTCGGGAAGGTCGATGGAGCCGGTAACGTCGGTCGTTCTGATGAAGAACTGAGGACGATAGTGATTGAAGAAAGGAGTGTGACGGCCGCCTTCTTCTGCCTTGAGGACGTAAACCTGAGCTTCGAACTTGGTAGCTGTCTTAACTGTGCCGGGCTTAGCGAGAACCTGACCCTTTTCAATGCCCTTACGGTCGATACCACGAAGGAGTGCGCCGATGTTGAAGCCTGCGATAGCTTCGTCAACGCTCTTGTGGAACATTTCGAGACCGGTGATGAC
>CALVPX010000047.1 GCA_944354265.1 uncultured Clostridia bacterium
CCGCCGAACATGGACGAGAAGATGTCGCCAAGGTCGCCGAAGCCGCCCGAGAACGGGTTGCCGCCCGAGAAGGGATTGCCCCCTCCCATGCCACCCATGCCGGGGTGTTCAAGCTCGTAGTCGTACTGCTTGCGCTTCTCCTCGTCGGAGAGCACGGCGTTGGCTTCGTTTATCTCCTTGAACTTATCCGCCGCGCCGGGGTCGTGGTTGAAGTCCGGGTGGTACTGCTTTGCAAGCTTGCGGTAAGCCGATTTAATTTCGTCCTGCGTGGCATTCTTTGACACGCCTAATATCTCATAGTAATTTTTATTTGATTCAGGCATTGTATTATTTCCGTTTGTGTTTGTAATATTTGTGATATTTTTTACCCTTTGTCCGTCGCTTTCGCTCCGAGGCATACTGCCGTTTCCCACGAGCGGGAACCCGCGGCAGGGGTCGGAACTTCGTTCCTCGCAGCGACTGCGCTCAAGATGACAAAGGGGTATACTGCATTTAAGCAGCGCGCTGTTCGGCGCGCTGCTTAGAACTTTATTATTTATAACGCTCTGAACAATCCCTCCGTCTTGCCTTCGGCAAGCCACCTCCCTTTACACAAGGGAGGCAGGGAAATGTCCGCGCATTTCCGCGCCATTGGCGCATATTTGGGCGGGTGGGCGGGTTCATAAGTCATCTTGAGCGGAGCCGAAGGCGAAGTCGGGCTATGAGGCGAAGCCGACGACGCTCTGCCGAGGGGACCCCTTCAGGGGTTTCGGCAGTAGGATCTGGCAGGTCTTAAACCAAACAAGATACATTCGACTCCGCACCCATATGGGTGCTACGCTCAGTATGACATTTAAACCTAAGCTTAATCGCCTGCCAAGACTTTCGTGAGCTTTATTAGTTATGCTGTGTAAATTCCGTATCGTCGCCGCCGGGGTTGGAGCCGTTGCCGGGATTGCCTGCAGCGCCCTGAGCCTGCTGATACATCTTTGCGATGACGGGCTGAACGTCGCGCTGAAGTTTTTCGAAGGCTTCCTTGATGCGGTCGTTGTCGCCCGATTCAAGTTCGCTCTTTGCGGAGGCGATTGCATCCTCGACTGTCTTTTTGTCGTCCTCGGACAGCTTGTCGCCCGCTTCCTTTACGGTCTTTTCAAGCGAGTCGATCATGCCCTCGAGGTTGTTCTTGTTGTCGACGGCTTCCTTACGCTTCTTATCCTCTTCGGCGTACTTTTCAGCATCCTTGACGGCCTTGTCGATTTCCTCTTCGGAGAGGTTTGTAGAAGCCGTGATGGTGATGTTTGTGGACTTGCCCGTACCGAGATCCTTTGCCGTTACGTTTACGATGCCGTTGGCGTCGACGTCGAAGGTGACTTCAATCTGAGGAACGCCGCGGGGTGCGGGAGGAATGTCGGTGAGCATGAATTTACCGAGGGACTTATTGTCGCGGGCAAACTTTCTTTCGCCCTGAAGGACGTTGATTTCAACGCCGGGCTGATTATCGGCCGCGGTGGAGAACACCTGACTCTTCTTTACGGGAATTGTGGTATTCCTTTCGATGAGGGGCGTGGATACGCCGCCCAAAGTTTCGATGCCGAGGGTCAGGGGCATGACGTCGAGAAGGAGCACGTCCTTGACTTCGCCGGAGAGTACGCCGCCCTGAATTGCCGCGCCGATGGCGACACATTCGTCGGGGTTGATGCCCTTGAAGGGCTCCTTGCCGGTTATCTCCTTTACCTTATTATATACGGCGGGCACACGGGTTGAACCGCCGACCATGATGACCTTTTTGATGTCTGCATAGGTGAGGCCTGCATCCGCCATAGCCTTCTTCATGGGCTCGACTGTGCGGTCTACGAGCTCGGAAGTGAGGTTATCGAACTTCTGCCTCGAGAGGTCGATGTCGAGGTGCTGAGGCTGACCGTCGACCACCGTGATGAAGGGAAGGTTGATGTTGGTGTTGGTCATGCCCGAAAGCTCTATCTTGGCCTTTTCTGCGGCCTCCTTGAGCCTCTGCATAGCAGCGCGGTCCTTTGAAAGGTCTACGCCCGTCTCCTTCTTGAAGGTGTCTACGAGGTATTCGATTATCTTGTTATCGAAGTCATCGCCGCCGAGGTGGGTATCGCCGTTGGTGGCAAGCACTTCGAACACGCCGTCGCCTATTTCAAGAATGGATACATCGAAGGTGCCGCCGCCGAGGTCGTAAATCATGACCTTTTGGCTGCCTTCCTGCTTATCGAGACCGTAGGCAAGGGCTGCCGCGGTGGGTTCGTTGATGATACGAAGGACATTGAGGCCTGCGATCTTGCCCGCGTCCTTGGTTGCCTGACGCTGACTGTCGTTGAAGTATGCGGGGCAGGTAATGACTGCGTCCGTGACCTTCGTGCCGAGATAGCTCTCTGCGTCGGCCTTAAGCTTTGAAAGAATCATCGCCGAGATTTCCTGAGGGGAATATCCCTTGTCGATGTTGACCTTATAATTTTCGCCCATGTGGCGCTTTATTGAAATGACCGTCTTATCGGGCTGAGCGACTGCGAGACGCTTGGCCGCCTGACCGACGATACGGGTGCCGTCTGCCTTGAAAGATACTACCGAGGGGGTAGTTCTGCTGCCTTCGCTGTTGGGAATGACGACGGGTTCGCCGCCCTCCATAACAGCTACGCAAGAGTTTGTTGTACCTAAGTCAATACCTATTACTTTAGCCATATTCTATACTTCTCCTGTTTAAAAGGTTAGTTTTCTTAACACAAGTTGTGCGCTAGTGGCCACGCAACAACTTGTCGTTATTTTTAGCGGCTCTGCCGCTCTTGCCGCGACCTTATTTCGCCCACATATCATATAGTCGCGGCAATTCACACCGCTGAGGCGAAAGTATTCGCAAATTGGTTTGTGCTGCGCGAAAGCGTGGTTTCGCTTGCACCGTGATATATTTATATAAAATATAAAATTTTTATTTTTTACTAAGTTGTGACTACGACTTGGGCAAAACGGATAACTTTGTCGCCCTGCTTGTAGCCCTTCTTGAGCACCCTGTTGACGGTGTTGGGCTTTTCTCCCTCGCCGGCGGGTACATTCATAATTGCCTCCGCCACGCTTTCATCGAAGGGATCGCCTATGTTTATTACAATCTCCTCGACGCCGAGCGAAGCAATTATCGTGTTGAAGTTCTTTACTATTTTATCTATGCCCGTCTTGGTCTTTTCATCGGGAGCTGCGTCGTACGCGTAACCGAAGTTATCCGCAACGGGAAGAAGCTTCAAAATCGCCTCGGCCTTGCCGTCGGCATATGCCTGAGCGGTAGCCGTCTGATTGCGCTTGCGGAAGTTATCGTACTCGGCCGAAACCGAATACCACTTGCGCTTGTAATCTTCTGCCGCAGCGAGGGCCTTTTCAAGCTCGGAAGGCTCCTTTTTCTCCTCCTCTTTGGGCTGCTCCTCAGGTTCGGGAGACTGTTCGGGGAGGGGAGCTTCTAAAAGCTCTTCCTCGTCGCTGTGCTTAAGTTCATCCTTTTTTTTAGCCATTTTTATTATCCTGCATTTGGTTTACAGTTTAAATATAACTCCCAAAAGCCACCCTTAAACATTTTGGCACAAATTTTTTTAGAAAAATTGCAACCTTATGCGGGCGGCATATTGCGACCATATATATTGCCCGCTTTGTGCTATGCGCGTGAAGTTTTGCGGCAAGTAGCAGCCGTCGTCAGACAAGACTTGCGTTAACTCAGTTGACTATTTTAAAAGCCTATGCTAAAATTGAATTATGTATATAATAAGAAAGCTGCAATTAAAGAAGCTTTTCAACACGCGCGACCTTGGCGGCATGCCCGCGGGCGACGGCATGGCGATAAAGCACAACAAGCTTTTGCGCAGCGGAAAACTTTACAAACTGCCCGAGCAGACCATTGAAAAACTTAAAAAGAAGGGGCTAAACCTTATAATAGATTTGCGCATCTTTACCGAGCGCGAGGAGTACCCCGACACCGAGATAGACGGCGTTGAATATGTGCACCTGCCCATTTTATGCACGGCGACGCCGGGAATCACCCGCGAAAAGAGCATGACAAGGACCATGGCCATTGAGGCGCGCAGACTGAAGGACGAATTTGGCACGGCGGACAACTACATGGTTGCCATGTACAAGATGGTGCTCTTTTCGGACGAGCCCGTGAAGCTTTTGAAGGACTGCCTGCGCCTGATTATCGACAACGACGGCTGCGTATTGTGGCACTGCAGCGGCGGCAAGGACAGGGCGGGCATTGTTGCCATGCTTGTTGAAAGCCTTTTGGGCGTCGACGAAAAGATTATTATTGACGACTATGTGGCCTCGCACCGCTTTCAGCACAGAAAGTTCTTTTGGAATAAGGTGGGGCTGATGATCGCCCCCTTGGTGCCGCGGTTCAAGCACATACTCATAGGCATGATGGCGGCAAAGCCGAGGTATATACTCGACACCATAAAAGAGGTAAAGGCGCAGTACGGCAGCGTTATAAATTATTGCAAGGAGCGCCTTGGAATAACCGACGAGGACATAGCAAAAATGCGGGCAAAATACCTTGAGCCCGCTAAGAAAAATAATATATTTATAGGTTAACGCTCGTTGTGCATAAGAGGATATGCACCAACTCGCCGTTATTTGAGAGGCTCTGCCTCTC
>CALVPX010000048.1 GCA_944354265.1 uncultured Clostridia bacterium
GAAATCATACGCTCGTTTGTGGACAGGATAATCGTACACGAAAAGCGGAAAGAGAACGGGCATTACAGGCAGGAAGTAGAAATCGTGTATAACTTTATAGGCGCGGTGGAGATCCCCGACTTTCTCAACAATAAGTACGACGGTTTGAGCTGTTAAAAACAGCCCGCTGATGCGGGCAAAGCAAAAGACATGAGAAAAGGCGTGGCTTTCACGCCACGCCTGATCTCTTTTTCAAAGGGCGGCCTTTACCAAAATTCCCTATCAGAATTGCGGTAATTGGGAGCCTCTCTTTTTTGGAGCAGATTATGTATGCGGGAGTCGAGGGGATGGTAGTCGGCGGATTCTACCGCCGACCCGACAGCCCTCGGCTTGGGCTGTTGGCCGTGCGCCGCGCTCAAGCGGCGACTCCCGTCGCTTTGGCGAGCGTAAGTGCCGATATCTTTCAGGTGAAAATCAAATGAAATAATGTGATTATTAAAAGTTTTTATTTTCACACGCTTTACATTAATGAAATAAACTACACTTACAATATTTTTTGTTTAATAATTGAGTGAATTTGATAATTAAAACAAGCTGCTTGCAAAATTGCATATTGAAATGTATAATTGCATATTTTTGACCAAAAATAAATAAAAATTAATCGACTATATAAATTTTTTTTATTGACAAATTTATTAAAATGCCTTCAAAATACTTTTTTTTATCAGCCTTTTGTTATATAATAGGTTAGCAAATTTGGTTGGGTATGTGAAAAAGGCAATTACCCGATTTAATTGCATATTATTTGCATGAAAAATTATTCACAATAATTCCTTTTATAAATTATAAGGCAGGATTGTTGTGAACTTTTTGTGCGCAATTTTATGTGTTAGTTTCAATAACGTACACGAAAAATTTTCGTTTGACTAAAAACACGGAGGCTAAGTTTAGTGAAATCAAGAGTAAGGAATCTTTTGATGACCATCTGTGCACTGTTTACAGCTGTACTTTTATGCCTGTCGGTCGTATGTTGCGAGGTAGTATCGCCCAACAACACGCAGTCCGGCAGCTCAAACGGCAGCGGTTCGGGCATTATCAATGTTACCGATGCACTCGGCAGCCAGTTGGATACCACTCAGTTTATGGACAGCGACCTGCTTTCTTCTTCGCAGGCAAAGACAAAAAGCGACGGAACAAGGCGCGTCATAGTGCAGATGGAGTCTGACTCCATGCTCGATGTCTACCTCGAAAATCAGACTATCCGCAACAGGTATAGCGATTTTACCGACTATATCAATGCGACCGAAGGTAGGAAGTATTCATCTGTCCTCACATCGGAACAGAATGACTTTATTACTGCTCTCAGCAGGTCGTCTATTGACTACGAAATCCGTCACACATACACATCGATCATCAACGGCGTTTCGCTCGTTATAGACGATGAGGACGTCTCCGTCATTGAAAATATCGACGGGGTCAAAAACGTCATATATTCCGAAAGCTACGCAGTGCCCGAAGCTGAAGTCACGATAAACGAAGTCGACGTGTTCTCTACGGGTATTTACGACTCTTCGGAAATTTCATATACGGGCAGCGGAATGGCGGTTGCCGTACTCGACACCGGTTTCGACCGCAGCCACAACGCCTTTCAGGAGATGCCCGAGGAACAGAAGATAACTCAGAGCGACGTGGCTGAGAAGTTCAACAACCTCGCCGCAACTACGCATGGCGATACTATTACCGTCAGCGATGTATATTATAACGCCAAGGTACCCTTCGCATACGACTATGCCGACGGCGATCCCGACGTGTTCCCCAAGTCGTCTTCGCACGGCCTTCACGTTGCGGGCGTTATCGCCGGCCATGAAGAGGGCCTTACTGCCGATGACGGCGAGGCATTTGAAAACAACAGCACCTTCAGGGGTGTTGCTCCCGACGCACAGCTCGTCATATGCAAGGTGTTCCCCGACGAGGATGACGGCGTTACCGGCGGTGCAGAGACGGACGACCTTCTTGCCGCTCTCTCGGACTGCATAGCCCTCGGCGTGGACGTCATCAACATGTCCCTCGGCGTTTCGGGCGGTTTCTCGAGGGAGGAGGACGGCAGCATCATAAACGAAGTTTACGACAACGTTTATGAAGCAGGCATCAACCTCGTCGTCGCAGCTTCCAACGAGGGCAGCTCGGCGCAGAACGGCGCTTACGGCTCCACAAACCTTACAAGCAATCCCGACAGCGGTACAGTAGGTTCGCCTTCCACATATGCAGGCGCGCTCTCTGTTGCATCCATTTCGGGTCAGATGTCCTCCTATATGAGGCTTGAAGATGGTACCGCAGAAGGCACCGCAATTTACTTCAACGAATCCTCTACCGCCGCAGGCGAAGAGGGCGACTTTGTTGCAGAACTGCTCAACGGCGCGCAGGAGGGCGATTTTAACTTTGTCGTCGTCCCCGGCTATGGTACGAGAGCAAACTATAATGCTGCTGTGGTACGGGCTCTTAATCAGGGGAACTGCATAGCCGTCGTATCCCGCGGCAGCATAGACTTTGAGGAAAAGCAGCAGATCGCATACGAATACGGTGCGGTGGGCTGTATCATATATAATAATGTCTCCGGTCGTATCAACGCATCTCTCGGAACAGGTAAGGTAATCCCTACCTGTACTGTAACCGCCGACATAGGACAGACCCTGTCGGCCATGGGCACGGGCGTCATTCACCTCGATGCTTCATATGAAGCTGGTCCCTTCATGTCAAGCTTCTCATCATGGGGTCCCACGTCCGACCTTAAAATTAAACCCGAAATAACTGCCCACGGCGGAGAGATCACTTCAACCGTCGTCGGCGGCTACAGCATATACAGCGGCACTTCGATGGCTTCGCCCAATATGGCGGGCGCTGTTGCGTTGCTCCGTCAGCATGTAAGCGAAAATTATGAGCTTACGGGCACCGAACTTTCCGACCGCGTCAATCAGCTCCTCATGAGCACTGCCACAATAATCAACGACGAAAGGGGACTGCCCTACGCCGTCAGAAGGCAGGGTGCGGGCTTAGGCGACATCGGCAAGGCCATTGCCACCGACGCCTATATCTATGTGGAAAACAACTCCAAGCCCAAGCTTGAACTTGGCGATGACCCCAACAGGTCGGGCGTATACACAATGGAGTTCCATGTAGCAAACATGTCTTCGAACACCAAGTCCTACACGCTCGATGCTATAGTCATGACAGAGAGCGTGTCCATCGACGGAATTACCGTTGCCGAGCAGTCGTATATGCTCGACGATGCTGAAAAGACCTATTATGTAAACGGTCAGCGCAGCACGAACGGCGTAGTTACGCTTGATGCTTACGGCGATGCAACTGTATCCGTCACCATAGCACTTACATCCGAACAGAAGGACTACCTCGACGAGAGCTTTGAAAACGGCATGTACGTCGAAGGTTTCATCACTCTTACCAATGCCGATGCGGAAGATGTAAGCCTTTCCATACCTTATCTTGCCTACTATGGCAATTGGCTTGATGCTCCCATCTTCGATAAGACCACCTACGAGGTCAGCTCAGACTACTTCAATACAGCCATAGAGGACGAGGACAAGGCCGTTGCGGCCATCTATGAGTCTGTCGCCATAGGCAGGTACTACAGGGGAACCGAAACTTACATTCCCCTCGGACAGTATGTCTACGACACGGATGGCGGCGAGGAGAGCGGCATCGAGGCCATGGTCGACAAGATAGCCGTCGGCAACAGCGACTACGGCGTATATGAATTCTATGCCGTCTACTTCGGTATGCTCCGATCAGTCGATGAGATGGAGGTAGAAATTACCAACAGCGTCACCGGCGAAGTGGTATGGAGCGACACGATAGACAAGGTGGGCAAATCATACTCATCTTCACCCTCGTATGCCGAGATAGGTTTGCAACCCTATGCCATGGGTCTGCAGAACAATACTCAATACACGGCAACTTTCACTGCCTGCATGGAGTACAACGGCAGAAAGTCGCAGGAAGAGGTGCAGATCTTCACATTCTATGTCGACTATGAAGCGCCCATCGTATACAATACTGAGAATATTGTGCGCTTCGAATACGACGTCGAAGATCCAACTCTCCGCCATGCTTACCTCGATCTGACCCTCTACGACAACCATTACGTTCAGGCCGTGCAGTTATTCACCTATGCCGAAGCCGAAAATAATGTCGATTGGGCTACAGAGGACATAGGCACTGTCGATTGGCTTACCGAAACATCTATTCCCGTCGACAGTTCTCGCGGCGCTATAAACAGAATAACCATCGAAATTACCGACTACCTCGATAATCTCATAAGTGTCGAGGGCGAGACGGACAAGTACATCGGCGTGCGCATAGACGACTACGCCCTAAATTCTGCCGCATACATCGTTCCCGTTCAGTATCCCGAAGTCAGCAAAGTTGACATCGAGTTTACAAGCGGCAGCGATAAGTTGTCCCTCGGCGGAAATACCCTCGTGCTTCAGGCCGGCACAGGCTTTGACTTCACCGAAGATACGGCCGATGTCGAGCTTGCCACGGGTGAACTTTACAGAGGCGTTGATTTTGAGCTCAAGCTCTCCAATTATGCCATCTATACCTGCGCACAGTGCGGCTTTGCCTATGACGAACATGTCGGCTACAGCTATGAAGAGGGCGACTACTTCTATGACTCTGCTACGGGCACCGTACAGCAGCGCTCATCTGACGAGACTTCGCCCACATATCCTGCGGGTTCGCTCTTCCTCGATATGATAGCGCAGTTGGGATCTTCCGGCTATGAATCGCGGCACTTTGTTTGCCCCGATTGCGGAACGGAAGTCACCTTCACATATAACAGCCGTTCGGACACCCTCACGCCCACCAACTTTACAAAGACCACGGGCGACGCAATGAGCGAAGAGGTCATTTGGACGAGCAGCGACGAGAATATCGTCCGCGTATGGAACGGCAGGCTCTACGCCGTATCGGCAGGCACTGCTACCATAACCGCCTATGCCCCCGACGCAGCTGAATATCCGTACCCCATCGATTCCAATCCCTATGAAACCTTTACATTCAATGTAAGGGTAGAGGGCGAGGGCTCTGCACCTAGACTCGAAGGGCTGTCCGTAAGCTCTTACGACAACCTCACTCTAGGCAACTTCCGTCTTGCAACAGGCGGATATGCCTCGGTTGAAAACGGTACAATGCTCAGGCTGTATTCCGAAGTTTCGCCTTGGTATATCGATCCGAGCACGGTCAGCATCTCATGGATTTCCGAGGATGAGGACGGCGTTGAAATAATTGAACAAAATTCATCGTATGCCACGGTTCTCTGCAAAAATCCCGGCGCATATCTGATCATTTTGCAGTCGGGCTCACTTATAGGCAATTTCACAATTTATGTCGGCGAACAGTTCACGCTCGCAAGCACATATTTCTATGAGTACCACGGACCCGGCTATACCGAAATTTACACCGACCCTTCTACGGGCGAAACGAGCAATATCCTCGTCATTCCTGCAAACATGGGCATAACCAACCTTGGCTATGTAGTCTCCGCGCAGGAGGGACCCTTCTATGAAAACACGGATATCGACACGGTGATCATACCCGAGAGTGTGACCAACATCGGTCTTTCGTGCTTTGAAAATTCTTCCATCCGCCGCATCTATCTGCCTTCATCGCTCATCGGCTTGTCTATGAATACTTTTGCCGGCTGCGAAAATCTTGAAGGCGTGTATTGGTTCGATGCAAGCGAGGACAGCCATTCGGGCATCGTGTACAATGCCGATCAGAACACATACAATTGGGATGTATTCTTTGAGAGCGCTTCCACGAAGATGACCTCGCAGAGTTTGGTAATTGGTTCAAACTGCTTCAGCGACTGCGTAAGGCTGACCGACATTGACCTCGACGGCGTTACGGGCTTATATGACTTTGCGTTCAGCAACTGCTCGTCGCTTACAGGCACCGTCGATCTTACAGACGTTCGTTTCAGCCGTCCCGGCGTATTCTACGGATGCACGGGCATAACGGGCGTTGAACTCAATCAGAACACCGTGCTCGGCGCATACATGTTCGCAGGCACGGCAATAGAGGAAGTGAAGTATCTCGGCTCCTTTGTCGATGACTATGTTTTTGCCGGAATGACCCACCTCCGCAGCGTAGACTTCCTGTATACACCTACCTATTCGACGCGCAACACCATCGGTGCTCACGCGTTCGACGGTTGCACTTCGCTGACAGACATCAATTTCGAGCGCACGTTCACAGCCGTAGGCGACTACGCCTTTGCAGGTTGCACGTCCCTCACACAAATTGAGCTGCCTGCCGAGGTCACCTCTCTCGGCAACTATGCTTTCCAAAATTGTAGCTCGCTTGAAGAGTTGACCCTCGACAGTTCCTGCGTTCTCACTTACGTAGGTGCAGACCTCTTCCGCGGATGCAGCTCACTGACTACAATAATCTTGAACGATGTGGATGGCAGCGACAACTACGTCGTTGTAACGAGTGCTGACGGAAGCTGCTCCATGCTCACCGATCGTCAGGGCAACGCCTTCCTCGTACCCCCCGCATATCCCGTGGGAGAGGAGGTTATAATGGTCACCGTCGGTTCAGGCATGACCGCTATTAATGCCCATTCATATGCAAACAACATGTCCCTTTCGGGCAAGGCGCTTGTCATTGCAGACGGCGTTGAGTCTATAGGCGACGCGGCCTTTGCGGGTACGGGCATTGTCAGCGTAATAATTCCCGCAAGCGTCACTTCGCTTGGCGAAGATGTGTTTGCATACTGTGAAAATTTACAGTCTGTCATCTTCCTCGGGGATATACCCTCAATACCTGCGGGTACATTCCGCGGCTGCACCTCGCTTGGCAGCGTGCAGATTCCCGACAGCGTAACTTCGATAGGCGATAGCGCCTTTGAAGGTGCGGCTCTCAAGTCGCTTGAGATCGGTAGCAACGTCACCACGATAGGCGACTACGCCTTTGCCGATAACGACAAGCTCTCCTCGCTGACGTTCGAAGGCAACAGCCGTCTCACCACGATAGGCGACTATGCCTTCTCGGGCTGTACGGCCCTCGGCGAAGTCATCCTGCCCGACAGCGTAACTACTATCGGCAGGTATGCCTTCTATGGCAACAGCTCGCTCCGCGATGTTTATGTTTCGTCCTCGCTCACAAGCATGGGCACTCATGCATTTGCAAACAGCCCCATGCTTACAAGCGTAACCTTTGGCGACGGCGCAACTGTCGTCGGCGACTATGCATTCGCCAATATGGACGGCACTTCTGTGCAGTACCTCAACTACCTGTCCGAAGTCAATCTTCCCCACAGCATAACCTCTGTCGGTGAATATGCCTTTGCGGGCAATGCCGTACTAACGTCGGCAGATCTTTCGGGAGTGGAGACCATAGGTAACTATGCGTTCTACCGCACTCCCGCGCTGACGACCGTCACTCTGACGGACGTAACATCCTATATAGGCATAAGCGCCTTTGAGGAGAGCGCCATTGAGAACATTGACCTTTCAGGTGTCGAATATTTTGATGCGCGCTCCTTCTATGACACGGCAATTTCCAATACCGAGTTTACGGACGCTATTGAGATTGGGGAGTCGGCGTTCTACAACTGCACCAATATAACAAGCCTCAATCTGCCCAATATAGAGCAGATATACGGTGCGGCATTCTATGTGCCCATACAGCTTGACGGCGGAACAAACGGCAGCATCAGTTCGATTAACCTCGGCGACAAGCTGATAGGCCTTGGCGGCGGCGCGTTCTATAACTCGCTCATCCGTACTATCAGCCTGCCCGCCTCGCTTGAAATCATAGGTGCGCCCGCTTTCGCAGGTTGTCAGAACCTTGTAAATATCAGCGTTGATTCAGACAACCCCACATTCTTTGTCGACAATGCCTACGGCGGTCTGTACAGAATTTTGGGAAACGGCACTTATGAACTCGTGGCTGTTCCCAACGGCATAGTTATGAACGGCACAGGCGACAACATGGTTCCCTACGAAATTCTCGACGGCACGAGCCGCGTGGGTGACTGGGCCATGGCATACTGCGAAGACATTCATGCCGTACAGATTCCCGCCTCGGTAAGAGCCATTGGCTCATATGCCTTCTATTATATGGGCATGAGATTGGTGACGGACGCAGGCGTAACGGGCGGCAGCATTGACCGCGAACTCTATCCTAAGTATATCTTCCTCGGACTTGAAGCTCCCGCACTTGAAACGGACTACAACAATGAGGAGTCGGTTTCCTTCATAGATCTCTATTATAACTTCAGTTATCAGGTCGGTTACCTCGTAAACGACATGATAATCCCCTCAAACGCAACAGGGTTCGACAGTGCAGTCTATGAATATTTCTTCATGAATGTGGGATATTCGGCCGAAGTTATCGAATCAGATACCCAAAGCATTATCGATTGGCTCGCCGACCTCGACGTTGAGTCGCTCACCTTGGATGACTCCGAAACAGTCACTCAGATGAACAGACTTTACAACATGCTCAGCGATGCGCAGAAGGCCTTTATCAGCGACGAATATACCGCAAAACTTACGGCCGCAGTCGACAGGATCGCTCAGCTTGGCGGCGGCACGGAAACTCCTCCCGAGGGAGAAGGTTCTGAAGGCGGTGCAGGCGGATCTTCCTGCGAGAATGCAGGCCTCATCGGCGGCATTGCAGGCGGTGTTGGCGCACTTGTAGTAATCGCTGCAATAATTGTCGTGCTCACTGTCATTCGCCGCAAGAAGCACGCATCTGACGCCAATGACGGCGCGCAAACAACAGATGAACAGTCGGCCGATGTGCAGGCTGAAGAACAGCCCGCAGTCATGGATGAAGAAGGGGTAAAAGACAGCGACAAGGAGGAACAAGAAGGTGAATAAGAAATTATTGGCAGCAGCTGTTCTTGCAATAGGCATGTCTTGTTCGGCAGTCGCCATGTCTGCCTGCTCAACAAACTCCAATGGCGGCAATAATAACGGCGGCAATCAGGGGCAGAACCCTGCCGAAGACGGCATATACACCGTCACCTTTGTGACAAACGGCGGCTCCGCCGTGCAGGCTGTCGACGTTGCCGCAGGGCAGTCAATTGACCTCAATTCCTACGTCACGCAAAATTCTGACGACAGTTACTATTTCTTCGGCTGGTACCTCGACGAGGCCATCAGTCAGCGCGCACCCACAAATTTCACTCCTGCTTCAGATGTAACTCTCTATGCAGGCTGGGGCGCCGACGAAACTTATACCCTCACCTTCGACAGCTGCGGCGGTTCCGCCGTGGCTGCGCAGGAGTACAAGTATTACGAATATCTCACCGCTCCCGAACAGCCCACAAGGGAGGGATACTCCTTTGACGGTTGGTATTGGGACGCTGACTACAGCAGGGAGTTCATATTTGTAGGCAACACCATGATTGCGGATGACCTCACCGTCTACGCAAAGTGGACAAGGATTTACACTCTCACGTTCGATACGGACGGCGGCTCTGCAGTAGACAGCATAACGGGAGAGGAGGGAACAGTTCTCACAGCTCCCGCAGATCCGGTAAAGGAGGGGTACATCTTCGACGGATGGTTTGCCGACGAGGCATGCACGCAGCCATATTCGTTCACATCGCTCACTGCCGATGCCACCGTATATGCGGGCTGGCACCCCGTGCAGACGGCCATAACCGTCACCCTTGAAGTAAACAGCCCCGTCGAGGGCGTGTCCGTTCAGCCTGTTACTATAACCGGCGCGGTTGAAGGCAACGAGCTTGAAACTTCTTCATATGAGGACGCGTTCGAAGATGCTGTCAATGCCGGTCTTGGCCTCTCATCGGGACAGCAGCATGTCTACATTTTCGGCGGCTGGGCGTATGACCGCGAGGGCACGCAGCCCTTTGGCGGCATCGTTCAAAGTTCTTCCGAAGGCAGCTTGACCCTCTACGCCAAGTGGCTTGTTTCGGCAAGATACTGCACGCTGACTTTCACGGGCGGCGATGGAAGCCTCGTTGTCATTACTCCCAAGGCAGAGCAACTCTCTCAGCAGATTATTAACGAAATCAATAACTATTACGGCGAAAATGTAACGTCATTTGTCGCACAGGACGGCACAGTTCACAGCTTGACCGACTCATTCTCAACCAACCTCACACTTTCGCCCGCAGTGGCGGCGGAAGGACTGACGTTTGAGCTTAACCAATCATCTAACGGCTATATTCTCACGTCATATACGGGCAACTCAAGCGCAGTTGTCATCCCCTCAAGTTATAATGGCCTGCCCGTAACCGCAATAGGCGAAGGCGCCTTCCGTGGCAACGCAAATGTAACTTCCGTTACATTGCCCGCGGGCGTCACTTCGATAGGCAGAGGTGCCTTCGAGGGCTGTTCGTCTCTTGCCGTGGTGGAGGGCGGCGATTATCTCGCCTCCGTCGGTTACGGCGCATTTGCAGGTACTCAGGTGGGGTATGCGGTGCGGGGTATCGTCTACCTCAATTCGGCCGCATCGGTCGTCATAGGTTATAACGGCGAACTTCCATCAGCCCTTGTCATTCCCGCCTCTGTAAAGGTGATTGCACAGGGCGCATTTGAGAACAACGGAGCGATAACCTCCCTGTCGTTCGGTGCAAACAGCCTTGTCAGCTACCTGCCCGCAAGCGCCTTTGCCGGTTGCACCTCGCTGAGCAGTATCAACTTATCCAACGCACACATCACTTCGATAGGTGACAGCGCCTTTGCCGGCTGTGTCCTTCTCAATGGCGTCACTCTGCCCTCGTTGGTCAGCAGTCTCGGCGACTATGCTTTCTCGGGGTGCACTCAGCTCTCCCAAATTACAATGAGCGGCATCCGCACGATAGGCAGTTACGCATTTGAAAATTGCGCATTCACCACAATCGATTGGACGGGTCTCAACCTCTCAGCCGTGTCCGAAGGCATGTTCAGCGGCTGTGGGCAGCTCACCTCTATAGTTCTGCCGGGGTCGGTTTCATCTATAGGAGCCAACGCCTTTGCGCAATGTGCTGCGCTTGCCAACGTCACTGTCAACGCTCCCGAAATTTACAGGTTGACCTCAATAGGCGATAGTGCTTTTGCCGGCTGTTCTGCGCTCCGTACAATCATTCTCTTTTCGCGCATTCAGGGCGACTCACCCCTTGAAATTGGTCAGAATGCCCTTTCGGATTGTGCAGATGACCTCGTTGTGTACGTCGCTGACGGCGCGCCCACTTACAATAATACGAGCAATTGGTACGACGGCGAGAGCGACGCCATGCTCACATATGCACAGATCTATTTAAACGCATATGAGGGCATAACCTTCCTCGCGGCCGACATGTCGTCCCCCGTAATATCGGCCGAAAATAAGGCCATAATGCTCTATTCGTCACAGATAGGCGATCAGATCAACGTTATCGACCTTCTGCTTGCAAACGGCGTTTCGGCTTCGGACAATGTCACAGCCTCCGATGATTTAGTATATTCAATCGACTCCATCATCCACATTACCCCCGACGGCGGTACGACCACGTCGTCCGGCTCGGTCGAATATCCTGAGGTCACGGCCATTTCTGAAGGCGTCTATGACTTATCAGAGCCCGGCGCTTACCGCGTCTCCATAAGGGCGACCGACCGCTTTGGCAATTCAAACTTCACAGTTGTCACTATTTCTGTTGTAAATTGAGCAATTTCACCGCCGTCTGCAGGCGAAAAGTTGCAGACGGCGGGGTTATCGCTTGACTTATGACGCCCTTATACCTTATAATAATATCACTATACTTTACAAAATTAGAGCAATAAAAAACGCGCGCGGCATTGCGCCGCCGATATGAAAAAACAGGAGACTTAAACCTTGAAAAGTACTCATGTACGCAGACGCAGAATGCTGATTGCAATTTTTGCGTTGTTCATCGCCGCGCTTGCGGCGGGTCTGTTGGCGTCATGTTCGTCATCAGACCGTGAGCAGGAAATTATCGACGAAGGCTATATCCACCTCGTCACATACGACGCCTCATTTAAAGTTGGCGACGAGGTCTTAGAGGGCGACTTCAACGAGATCACCACAGGCGCACAGTCCAAAATGTATGTACGCGTGGCTGACGGTTCCTTGACCGTTGCCCCCGGCTACAGACCCTCGGGCGCGGGCTCGCTTGACATCATTACAATTCCCGTACTGTCTCACTACACACTTGTTGGGTGGGAACGCGTATTTTATGACGAAGATGGCGTTGAAACGGGTACTGAGCCTTGGGACTTTTATTCCGACCGCGTGTACGAGGACATTACTCTCCGCGCAGTATGGGAGATGAACACGGTGCTCTATATCAATGCAGAGATTGACGGAGTTGATGTCAACCTTCGCACACTCGACTCGACTGCCGGCTCGTCCTTCCTTACAAGGCTGTACAATACTGATTCAGCAGGCGATTATACTCTGCGTGCAGACACTATAACAAGCGGCATGAGCTCCTTTGTGTACGATGGTACTACTTATACGTCCCTCGGTTTCTATTGGAAGGATGATGAGGGCAACCGTACTGATTTAACTGTTGAAAATGCCGTATATCCCGAGGATGCAACCGAGTTGACTATCTATGCTGAATTGCTTGAAGGCGACTTTACGATGGTCACTCAGGACAATATAGGCAGACTGTCGCTCAGCTCCAACAGCCATTGGTATCTGCTTGAAGATGTAAATGTAGGTCAGGCCTATCCCGAAGTGGATAACATAAGCGAACATCTCTCCGCCCGCTATTGGAGCTCGCTCGACAACTTCAACGGCATAATCTACGGCAACGGCTACACCATTTCAAATGTTTGGGTCAAGTCGCACTGCGGCACTATAAATGACTATCGCTCGATATTCGGTCAAATCAACGGCACAATCGATGATGTTACATTTGAAAATGTTGAATTTACTGTGTTTGCCACAACTATGGATTCCATCCCCTCCACAGCGCCATTGCTGAGCGTCGCATTCCTTTCCGAAGAGGTAGCGGAGGGAGCCTCTGTTGAAAATGTAACATTTGTCAACTGCTCAATTAGCATAGTCAACAATCAGGTGGCCGGCAGCGACATGTTCACATATCGTTTGGCTGATAACATCTATTGGTTTGGCGACTACGCTTCGTCTACCGTCACAGGAACAATTGATATTGTCCTCAGGGAGGATGACGGCATAGTCAACAGATAAGTTTTAAAATTTGATCGGCACAACGGTCAGTAATGACTCAAATAAAAAATAAATTTTATTCTACCAAAACAGGAGGATAGACAATGAAATCAAAATGGATAAAGGTTGTATGCCTCGGCCTTGCTGCGTCCATGGTTTTGCCCTTTGTTGCAGCCTGCGGCAACAACTCCCTCGATAATGAGGAGCGCCCTTTAAGGCTCAGCTCGGGCGAGTTTGACGGCGTATTCAATCCCTTTTTTGCAACTTCGGCATACGACAGCACAGTAGTCGGGCAGACTCAGATCTCCATGCTCGGCTCTGACGCCGAGGGTGAAAACGTCACCTATGGCGAGGACGAGCCCGTCGTAACCTTGGACTACAGCGAGACAATGTACGACGTAAACGGCGCCGTGACAACTAATGGCAACAGGGCAGATGTCACCGTCTACCAAATGGTCCTTAAAAATAACATTCTCTTCTCGGACGGTCAGCCCCTCACCGCGCACGACGTGCTCTTCAATCTGTACGTCTACCTTGACCCCAACTATACAGGTTCTTCAACGCTTTATTCAACCGATATTCAGGGTCTCAACGCATATCTTGCTCAGGATCCCGGCGCCACCGAAGATTCGCTCAGCTCGTTCAACGCAACCTTTGATAACCTTGCCTATCTTCGTGCAAGGGCAATAACTCTCTACACGTCAGGCACGGCTACCTCGGGTCAAATCAATACGGCTATAAACACATACAATACTGTGCGCGATGGCCTGTTTGCAGACTATGTGGGCGAAAACGGCGAAACTATATCTGCCGAGCCCTATTCAATCGGCGATCAGGACGATTATGATGAAGTGCTTGCGCAGGAGGGCTATACTTCCTCAAGCAACACAATTTTCGGTGACCTTGCAAATATCCGCAAGCAGTTTGAAGAGGATCTCACCTCAATCTACAATGCAGTGGATATGGCCACATATACCGGCACTGACAGTCAGTACTCGCCCGAATCCTTCGATGAGGATGAGGTTTGGCAGGGCTTCTTCTATGAAATCGGCCTTCTTCCCCGTAAGACGGTACAGGAACTCCCCGTTGTAATATACGCAAGGGACGAGCAGGGCAGGTTCATAATCGATTGGGACGCCTCCGGCATAGACAGGAACTCCAATTACACAAGTGAGCAGGCAATTCAGTATGCCATTGACTCCTTTGGTTCAACAAATGCACTGCTCGGCGAGCTTTTAAACAGCTCAAACTTCAACACAGGCGCAACCATGCAGCAGAACTTTGCCGCAGGCGACAAGGAAGTTTACTTCGGCGCAATTCAGGAAATCACAGGTGGTCTTGCCGTTCCCAACGTTTCGGGTATTCAAATTCTCGACGCGTCGGAGTTCAACGGCGACACTACTTACACCGCCGGTCAATATGAAATGCTGCAGATAACCATAAACGGCGTTGACCCCCGCGCCAAGTGGAACTTTGCCTTCACCGTGGCGCCCATGCACTATTATTCCACGGCAGAGCTCACTCAGGCTGCCATGGCAGATGAAGATTATGAGTCCAACTTTGGCGTTGAATACGCTTCAAGTACGTTCATGAACGTAATCAGAAACCGCAACGGCGTTCCCGTCGGCGCAGGCGTATATCAGGCTTCCACCGTACACGATGACACTTTCGTTTGGGAGACAGATGCAAACGGCAATCAGACTCAGGCTTCAATCAACAGCTACGAAACTATAGACGACGGCTTCAATAGCGACGGCATCGTCTATCTCATCCGCAACGACAACTTTGTAACTACAGGCGGCAACGAGGATGAAGTTTACAACGCCCGCATCAAAAAGCTCAGGTATGTTGTATCGTCCTCAGCCACGACGATGACCAACCTCGTCACGGGCGTGGTCGACATCGCAGACCCCACCGCAAACGAGGAGAACGTAAACGAGGTTGACAGACAGGAAGACCTTGAATCAATAACCGTACAGAATGCCGGTTACGGTTATATCGGCTTCAATGCAAGCTTCATACCCAACATCAATGTGCGCCGTGCACTCATGACTGTAATGGATATAACCCTCGTTCAGGACTATTACCCCGGCAATCTGTCAACTCCCCTTTATCGCACCTTCTCGCTGACGAGTTGGGTATACAATGCAAATGACAACTACGGCCTTGAGAGGTGGAACCCTGAGGCTTACTATGAATTTGACGCCACGGGTGCGGCCGCAAGGAGGTACCTTGAAGCGGGCGGTTGCACGATGAGAAACGGCACATGGTATGATGAAGACGGCGACGCCCTTGAATTTACATTCACCATCGCGGGCGAAACCACAAACCACCCCGCAAACCTCGTATTCCTGAGAGCAATTGAAATTCTCGACAGCATAGGCATTCAGGCAACGCTCGTCACCGACGCGCGCGCCCTTTACAAGCTCGCAAGCGGCGGCCTTGCAATATGGGCGGCTGCATGGTCGTCCTCCGTTGACCCCGATATGTATCAGGTTTACCACAGCGAAAGCCGTGCAACTTCCGTCCTCAACTGGGGTTACGACTATTTGTTCCGTGAGAACAATGCCACAAACGAGGAGTGGAATATAATTAACGAACTTGACGACCTCATCGAAGCCGGCCGCGAAACTATTATTCAGGCAGAGCGCGCCCAAATTTACCGAGAAGCGTCCGACCTCGTAATGGATCTCGCAGTAGAGCTTCCCATCTATCAGCGCAGCGACATGTATGTCTACAACGAAACCGTAGTTGACGCAGCAACGCTCAATCCCGAACCCACCCCTTACATGAATCCCATTACAGAGATATGGAAGGTGAGCTACGTCGGCAACGATTAATCTCAGTCATACAACGGTGAAAAAATGTTTAAATATATCGTAAAAAGGGTGCTCTTAGGTATCCTCATTATATTCGGCGTATCAATAATTTTGTATGCGCTGCTCGATAGCGTACCGGGCGACTTTGTAGAAAACAGATTTATGTCTAATCCCAACGTGGCGAACTCACCTGCGAGAATCAATCAGATGAGGGCGCTGTACGGGTTGGATGCTAGTACCCTCGGTGGATATATCAAGTGGATGTTTGGCGACTGGTGGATGCCAGAGAAATGGTTCTGGGGAATATATGACGATGGTGAGCTTATTGAAGCATCTTTTTGGGGTACAATGAAATTAAATACACATGGTGCAATTGCCTTCGATTTCGGCACGTCCTTCGTCTATGAAGCGCCCGTTACCGAAGTCATTGCAGACCACATGTGGACGTCCTTTGCGCTCACCCTTGTCAGCCTTATAATCTACTATCCCTTAGCCGTGTTCCTCGGCACCCGTGCTGCGGTCAAGCAGTATGGTGCGTTTGACTATACTACCACGGTGCTCACCATGATAGGCATATCCTTCCCCACATTCTTCCTGTCGGCAATAGTCATCAAAATCTTTGTCTATGACCTCGGATGGTTTGAATTGGGGCTTACGTCTCCCGACTTCAGCGGCAGCGGATGGGATCTATTCTGGAATCAGGCATGGCACCTCATTTTGCCGATGTTTGTCGTCGTCATCCTCAGCATAGGTTCGGTAATGCGCTATACACGTACCAACATGCTCGAGGTGCTGTCCGCCGACTATATCCGCACGGCGCGCGCCAAGGGTCTTTCGGAGCGTTCGGTCGTCTACAAGCACGCCTTCAAAAACACCATGATACCCATGGTCACCGTGCTTGCGGGTCTGCTGCCCTCGCTGTTTGGCGGCTCCATGATCCTCGAGGACTGCTTCAATATCCCCGGCATAGGTCAGTATTCATACAACGCCATGAATCAGGGCGATATAATGTTTGTCATGGGCTACAACATGTTCCTTGCGGTACTCACCGTAATAGGTATGATACTCACAGATATTATGTACGTCGTGGTCGACCCGCGCGTCAAACTTACTTAAAAGGAGTAGGCATATGGATGAACTTAACAAGGAAAGCTCCGTTGAGGAGGAGGTGTATACCCTCCAAGTAGACGGTACGCTTGAAAACAAACCCGACGATATGCCCACGCCCCAACCGGAAGAGGAAGAACATGAGTCCATAGCTGACAGCGTGCGCTCGCTTACCCCCATGCAGCTTGTGTTAAAGAGGTTCTTCCGCTCCAAGCTGTCCATCGTCGGCCTCGCCATGATAGTATTCCTCTTTCTTTTCTGTTGGATAGGTCCGCTCTTCTCGCCCTATGACGAAAATACGATGGATCAGCAGACAAATACAGTTGCCACAGTCACTTCAATAAGTGTAACGGGCAATTCGGAATATCCTTATGATGAGTCTTTCACCGTCTACAAGGTTGAATACTCCACAGTTCAGTTGGGCACCAACGCTCCTCCTTCGGCAAGCCATTGGCTTGGTACCGACAGCGAGAGCAGGGATATACTTACCCGTATAATGTACGGCGGCAGGTTGTCGCTCACGTTGAGCCTCATTGTCGTCATTCTCGAAACCGTGCTCGGCGTAATCTTCGGCGGCATAGCCGGTTACTTCGGCAAGTGGGTAGATACGCTTATAATGCGTATAATCGATATTTTCAACTGTATCCCGTCATTGCCGTTGCTGCTCATCATAGGCTCTGTCCTTCAGGGTCTTGATGTCGACCCCAACGTGCAGATATACTACATGATGACCTTCCTGACCCTATTGGGTTGGACGGGCATTGCCCGAATTGTCCGAGGGCAGATACTGACTTTACGAGAACAGGAATTCATGGTCTCGGCTACGGCAAGGGGACTTTCGACCCCCCGCAAGATCTTCCGTCACCTCGTACCCAACGTCATACCGCAGCTCATTGTCTCAATGACGCTCGGTCTCGGTTCGGTAATTCTGATGGAGGCGTCGCTGTCATACATGGGCCTCGGCGTGCCTTTGACAAGTGCGTCATGGGGCGGTATGATAAACGCCGTTCAGGATCCGTTGATCCTTATTAACTATCCCAACCTTTGGGTACCCCCCGGAATTTGTATCGTCCTTGCGATACTCGGTTTCAACTTTATCGGCGACGGTCTGCGCGACGCGTTCGACCCCAAAGCAAGAAGGTAAGAGTACAAAATGTTATTCAAAAAGCAAGATAAAACTCAATCTGAAAGCTCTGAAGGCGCCGAAGTTAAAAAATCGGCGCACAAGGGCAACTCCCATTATCTGTCGGCAAAGGAATCGCGTGAGATCGCCAAGAGCAACGCCCGCGCAATGCGCGAGTATGAAAAGAAGAAGAGGGTCAAGCACGTCGACGAAAGCGTCTATACCTGCAAAATGCAGGATGAAAACAACATCGTCGAGTTTGATGACCTTCACACCTACTTCTTTACAGATGCAGGCGTTGCTAAGGCTGTCGACGGCGTAACATTCTCCATTCCCAAGGGAGCGACTGTGGGCGTCGTCGGCGAATCCGGCTGCGGCAAATCGGTCACAAGTCTTTCGCTCATGCAGCTCGTACAGGCTCCTCAGGGTCAGATAGTCGGCGGCTCCATCCGCTTCAACATGGGCGACAAGGCCTACGATATCGCCAAGATGCCCATAAACGAGATGCGTAAGATACGCGGCAAGCAGATTGCCATGATCTTTCAGGAGCCCATGACGAGCCTCAACCCCGTATTCCGCATAGGCTATCAGCTCGACGAAATGGTGCTCCTGCACACGGGCTGCACCAAGGAGGAGGCAAAGGCGCACAGCATTGAGATGCTCAAGCTCGTCGGCATTGCCGCCCCTGAGCGCGTATACAGCTGCTACCCGCACGAACTTTCAGGCGGTATGCGTCAGCGCGTTATGATAGCTATAGCTCTCTCGTGTGATCCAAGACTTATAATCGCCGACGAACCCACGACGGCTCTCGACGTCACCATTCAGGCTCAGATTCTCGACCTTCTGCGCGAAATCAAGCAGAAGATCGACGGTTCAATAATGCTCATAACCCACGACCTCGGCGTCATTGCCGAGATGGCCGACTACGTTGTAGTAATGTATGCCGGCAGGGTAATTGAAACGGGTACAACTGAGGAGATTTTCCACAATCCCTTGCATCCCTACACAATCGGTCTGCAAAAGAGCAAGCCGGTGGTAAAACGCAAGGTTGACAGGCTTTATAACATCCCCGGTCAGGTCCCCAACCCCATCGACATGCCCAATTTCTGCTACTTCAAGGACAGGTGCGACAAGTGCATAGACAAGTGCAACGGCGAATATCCTCATTTCGTTCAGGTTTCGCCCACCCACAGGGTGTCATGCTATCTGTATGAAGAGAAAGGGGCAGAAGGAGGTTCAAATGAGTGATATTCTCTTAGAAGAAAAGCCCGAGTCCGAGCAAGTGCAGGCTCCGGAATATGAACTTGCAGGAGCAGAGGGAGCGGCGGAGGAGGCTACGGCTCCCGCCGAACCGCTTGACCCCAATGCCCTGCTTGAAGTTCGCCACCTCAAAAAATATTTCCCGGCTAAAAAGAACTTCTTCGGCAAGCCGCTTTCATTTGTAAAGGCCGTCGACGACGTCTCTTTCAAGATTGCAAAGGGCACTACGCTCGGTATTGTCGGCGAGTCGGGCTGCGGCAAGACTACTTTGGGGCGCACCATTCTGCGCCTTCAATCCGCAACGGGCGGCGAAATCTATTTCGACGGCAAGGATATCAACAAGCTCAAGACGGCCGAAATGAACGCGCTTCGTCCACAGATGCAGATTATCTTTCAGGACCCCTATTCAAGCCTCTCGCCCCGTATGCCTGTGGGCGAAATTATAGGCGAGGCTGTAGCACAGCACAAGCTTGTGCCCAAGGCAGAGCTGAAGGAATATGTCCTCGAAGTAATGAAGAGTTGCGGTTTGCCCTACCACTATTATGAGCGCTACCCGCACGAGTTCTCAGGTGGACAGCGTCAGCGTATCTGCATTGCGACCGCTCTCGCGCTCAAGCCCCGCTTTGTCGTCTGCGACGAGCCCGTCTCCGCGCTCGACGTGTCTATACAGGCTCAGATCATCAATCTTCTGAAGGATATGCAGGAGAAGATGGGCCTGACCTATATTTTTATTTCCCACGACCTTTCGGTAGTCGAACATATCTCCAACTATGTAGGAGTAATGTACCTTGGCAGTATGGTTGAGTATGCCTCCACGGAGGACATATTCGACAAGCCCATGCACCCTTACACCGAAGCTCTGTTTTCGGCAGTGCCCATTCCCGATCCGGACAGGCATAGCCAACGCATAATCTTATCGGGCGATATACCAAGCCCCATCAATGCGCCTTCGGGGTGCAAATTCCACACCCGTTGCAACCATTGTATGGACATATGCAAGGAAGTTGCTCCCAAATTTAAAGATTACGGCAACGGCCATATGGTTGCATGTCATCTCTATCCACAGGATTAAAGAGTAACCCGCGTGAAAAATAAAGAAAAGAAACAAAAACCCGTATTTGTCGATGATGGCAGAACTATCGCCGACATGGATTTTGAAAACATAACGGGCTATCAGTCAAAGGAACAGCGCAAAAAGCACGAGGAAATACGCGCCCTCAACCTCACCAAGCAGGAGAGGAGGGCCATTTACCGCGGCGTGTTCAGATACACGCTGCCTTACTTTGGCTGCTTTATAGTTGTATTTGTTTGTCTGCTAGTGCTCATGTATTTCGGTATGCGCGGCTGACATGATAAAACGCTAAGTTAAACTAATATATAAGTTTTAGTTTTGCAATGCATAAATAATCAATATCATTGATATATGTTGATTATCTTGTATGTTTATGCTCCGTTGTGTTAAAATGTCTTTGCAAAATAAATTCAGCCTGATCGCCGCTGCGGCATTGTAAATGTCCGCGGCGGTCAGTACGCGCAACTCCTGCGCGCAAATCTACTTTTTCGGAGGACTTTAATGAAGAAGTTTCTAAGCACGCTTATGGCTGCCCTCCTTGCCGTATCCCTCGTGTTTACCGCTGCTTGTGTTGACAATGCCAACAGCGGTGACACATCGTATACGGTCACGGTGCAGAGCATTGGCGGTCTCAATCTTTCGGGCGTAACTGTCACCGCCTCGCTTGACGGAAGCTCTGTCGGGTCGCAGGTGACAGACGAGAACGGTCAGGTCACATTCAATCTTAACGCGGCCGAATATACGCTGTCTGTCAGCAACCTTCCCAACGGTTACAGTCAGCCCGATATTCAATATACGACCGATACTCAGGGCTCGCCCGTGACAATCAGGGTAGAGAGCTTTATAATCGACGGTGAGGCTCCCGCAGGCCTCGTATATGAAGAGGGAGACGTAATTTACGACTTTACATACGAAAATCTGACCCGCGATGAAAACGGTAATATCGTGCGTGAAACGCGTACCCTTTCACAATCCTTTGAGGACGGAAGGGAGATGGTTATGCTCAACTTCTATTATACGCTCTGCGGTCCCTGCGCAACCGAGTTCCCGCTCATGAATCAGGCCTATGGCGAATATGATGCTCTTGTTGACGTAATTGCAATGTGTGACGAAAACGGCGGCGGCGACACAGAGGCGGAATCCATTGCATACAGATATTCGTTTGAAACTCCGCTCTCGTTCTATATGGGTTATGACGAAGGCGGAAACACCATAGCAAATCACTTCACCATTCCCGGTTATCCTACAAATGTAATTATTGACCGTTATGGTGTAATCTGTATGATTGAAGCGGGTTCCATTTCAGATGCAAACACCTTTATAAATTGGTTTGAAAGGTACACCGGTGACGACTATATTCAGGATGTCGGCAATGACTTTGAACTTGAACATCCCGACGTTGAAAATCCTCCCGTGGAGGACATTGCAAATGCTGTGAACGACTCCTCCATAGACGGCAAAATCACCTATCGTTGGGAGGATGAGGATGAATATACTTGGCCTTGGATCGTCGGTTCGGATAATGCAAGCATACAGACTTCCAATGCAAACAGCGCAGGTTCGTATGCGATCATCTATGCCGATATAACCCTCGACGAAAACGAGGTGTTGGCGTTTGACTTCTACACGAGCACAGAGGCGGGTGCGGATATATTCTATGTATTCATTGACAACGAAATAGTATATCAGTACTCCGGAAGTTCCACGACCCCCAATTGGCAGACCTGCTATGCATACGTCGGCGATGGCGGACAGCATGAGCTCGCCCTTGCTTACGTCAAGGATACGGGCAGCGACGTCGGTGATGACACGGTTTATGTCCGCAACATGCGCACTACCACCGAAACCGAACTCATTCAGAATGACATTACCGTCGACATTCTGCGTCAGGCTGCAACCGGCTACAATGAGAGTACGCACACTTATTCAGATTATGCAGATGTAGTTTACAACAGCATTGACGGTTACTATCACATCGGCTCGCACGAGGGACCTTATCTTCTCGTTGAGATGATCGAAGATACGCAGTGGGGCCCCGGTCTGTACAGCTCGGCAATCACCGCTGTCAACTATGTTAATTCGGGCATCTGCGATGAAAATGACGATGAATATGTGCTCTATGAAAATTATGACATCATCGAAAAGTACGCTTGGTATAGCAGATATACTTCTTACGAATCGTCGCTCACCCCTGTAAATCAGGAGCTGCGCAATGCGCTTGTAGAAGTTGTGGCTGCTCTCGGCAACGATGATTCCACCGATAACGAGACCGAATGGTTAGAACTTGGCCGTTACTATCAGCAGTACGGCGCTAATGTTGAAGAGCAGACGGACGACCCCCTTGCAGGCCTTACTATTGAAACTGCAATACCTGCAACCATGCAGGGACAGACGGCTAACATGATACCCAAGGTTCCCCGCGGTGCATTCTACTCGTTCTCTCCCTCGGTCAGCGGTGCATATGAGATTTCCACTTCCGACATTACGATAACTACAAGTGGCGGCGGTTCAAGTGATACTTTCCTTTGGCTGTTCGATGAGAACTATGGCGATATATTCGAACCTACAGTAATCGACAGCTCAGAGGGCGGCTCTATAATTGCTGAGCTTGAAGCAGGTGAAACTTACTACATCTCGGTTGCATTGTCAGACCCCAATCTTTCGGGTACCTGCACGCTCAACATAAGCTATTATAACGAAGATTATATCGTAAGGCCCGTCGCCTCCAATGCTTTCGTATTCGACGAGGATACCGGCGAAATTTATCTTCCCACATATGTAGACGTGCGTCTGTTGAGCGATGGCTACTACTATGCGTTTGAAGGCGATGAAAACCTTGGCCGTATCTTTGTAGACTTTGAACACGCTACAACATTTAGCGAGTCGCCTCTGACAGCTTGGATTGAGAGAACCTACACGAACGAAGACGGCACAACAACTACCGTGAACATGTTCGACTTCAGAGAGGGCTGCTATTACGACGAATATTATGCTGAACGTGAGGTCGCCTATAACGAGGCGCTTGCCGCTTATATTGAAAACGGTGGTACGCGCGAAGAGTTTATTGAGGCCAACGGCGAATTCGTAAACGTATACGAGCAGTTGCCTGACGAGTATAAAATTAACTATACCTCGCAAATGCAGGCATTTGCAGGCATGGCTAACGACCTCGGTTATGTTCAGGCAAGCGAAGATCTTGTAGAAATTCTGCAGATACTCATGGATCTTGAAGATCGCCTTACCGACAATGCTTGGTTGCAGCTGTGCTACTACATTGAAGAGCTGACGGTCATTGAGCCTACGGTATAATAAACTATAATAGCTGTAAAAAAATGACTTTGCGGCGGTGGTAATCCGCCGCAAAAGGCTACTTAAAAAAATGCAATATTTCAAGGAGAAACTATTATGACTAAAAAACTTAAAGTTGCGTTCCTTGCCTGCCTTACGCTCTGCATTGCGCTGTTTGCGTTTGTATTTGCCGCATGCGACGGCGGCAATGGCGGCAACGATAACACCAACGACGGCATAATAACTTATACAGTGACGGTTGAGTACGAGGACGGCACAGCTCCCTCCACAGATTTAAGAATTTCCGTTCAGCTCTGCGCTGTACGTGACGACGGCTCCCTTGGCCTCTGCCTTACGCCCGTTCAGATAGATGAAAACGGCGTCGCTGTGATTGAGATAGACGTTCATACGCTCTCTCAAACTAGTTCAGATATAACTGAAGATACAATTTACCACATTCAGGTAAACAGGGTGCCCGACACGCATACCTACAATCAGGAGCTCAATACCTCTGTAGGACAGTCATCCTATACGGTAGTTCTTACTGAAGTTGCCGAATAATAATGTTTCTATAAAAAAATCGTCTCCCAATTAGGGAGGCGATTTTTTTATACAATAAATATCCGCCCGCGGGCGGATATTTATTATTGTGTAATATTTTTTGTTAATCTCCTATGGCTTCGAGTATGGCGGTTTCAAGCTCTTCACTTGTAAGTTCGCCCAATCTCTTAAAGGTTATCGTGCCGTCTTCGTCAACTATAAGGGTGGAGGGATATGCGCCGTTGCCGCCAAGCATACGGTATACCGTCATATTCTGTTCGGTCTGTACGCTGTCCTGTGCGAATATTATATTCCAATCGTTCCAACCAACTCTGTCAAGGTAGGCATTTACATCTTCTTCAATGTAATCTGAATGAATTGCAACTACTGTGATATCATCGGCATAGGTCTCGGCAAATTCCGCAAAGAAGGGCAATTCTTCAACGCAGGGACCGCACCATGTGCCCCAGAAGTTTATTACCGTGACCTTGCCTTGGTTGTCTGCAAGGCTGAATTCTTCTCCGTCGTAATTGCCGTAAAGGGGAACGGTAAACTGCGGACAGGTGTCGCCGACGTTGTTGCCCTCTGTAACTCTGTTTGCCGCGCTTGCGTCAAAGAAGTTGTAGTAAACAATGGCGCCTATAAGCACTATGGCAGCGAGCAAATAAACAACAATCTTTAAAATCTTCTGCCCCTTGGGGTTTATGTAGGGGCGGGGTATCTTTCTCAAAGGCTTAGCTGCAGCAGGGGCTGAGGAGGCACCGCCTGCAGGCATGCTGCCTTCAATTGCCATCATGTCCGCCATGTCCTTTGTAATGGTCACGTCGCCGCCTGCTGTGGCTGCCGCCGTTGCGGGCTGAACGAAGTTTGTAAGGGGCACTTTAACGGTCGACTCATCGTCAAGCTGAGAGGGCTTAACGAATATCGACGAGCCCTTCCACACAATCGCCTTAGTGGGGCAAACTTTAATACATTCTCCGCAGTTTATGCACTCGTGGTCGCCGACATGTTTAATGTCCATCTTGCAGTGTGCAACACACAGTCCGCAGTCGGTACACTTATCTTTTTCAACCTTGACGCCAAGCAGGGCTATCTTGTTGAAGAAGCCGTAAATGGCTCCGAGGGGGCACACAAAGCGGCAGAAGGGGCGGTACATAAACACGCTCGCAAGCAGTATAACAACGAGAACGGCAAACTTCCATGTGAACAACCCGCCCAACATGCCGTACATATCGGCATTTACGGGGTTTATCAGCAAAAGTATGGCTCCGCCAAGAGTGCCAGAGGGACATAAGTATTTGCAGAATGCCGGAACGGGAGTGTTCTGAAGCATAAATGCCAAAGGAACTGCTATTACAAGACCGATGAGCAAAACATATTTAAAGTAGGAGAGTATCCTTGTTATTTTGTTTTTCTTGAGCTTCGGAGTCTTTATTTTATAAAGTAAATCCTGTAAAAGTCCTGTCGGACAGAGAAAACCGCATATTACTCTGCCAAGCATAATACCGAACAGAGCTAAAATTCCAAGCACATAAACGGGTGTCTTCGTGCCCGAACCGTACATTGCGTTCTGCAGTGCGCCAAGCGGGCAGGAACCAACGGTACTCGGACAGGAGTAACAGTTGAGGCCGGGAACGCACATGTTCTTGCTTCCACCCGTATAAATCATGCCGTTGAACAATCCCTTTATGTTGGCGTTGGTCAGAAGCGCTGCATACAGCTGAATTATTCTGCGCCGCGTGGGAGCATGATTTTTAAACCAAAGGCCAATCTTTTTAAAAAAATTGCCCGTCTTTGTAAGTATTTTCTTCATATCAGCCCAATCCTATGCACTCCGTGCAAATATTTATCGCCTTGCCCAAAACGTCAGCCATGCCGCCGTTTAGCACGCCTATAATAATGTATACTATTGCAAAAACGACTAACATTATTTTCGCTGTCAAAGATATGATATTAATTGTTTTTATATGTGTAAATTGCTTCATATCTTCCAAGTCAGATGATGCAAATAGCAGAAAAATTATTGGTACAAAAGGAAGAATAACATTATTAAAAATCAAGAGAGAATTATTATCCTCATAGATTTTTTGGTCTACATAAAATGATACATAAATTGTTAAAATTATTCCTACAGCTGACAGAATAATCAATATTACTTTTGTTATAGATAAAACTTTGCAAGTGAAGTCATTTTTTTGCGATTCACCCTGTGAGTTAGTAGACTTTCCTGCAAGCGCAAGCATAAGTCTTGCCTTGGGAAGTATCTTCTTTGCTGAAATCGTGTCGAAAACAGTAGCGCCGCAGCAGGCAATAAAGGCGACGATCACGCAGATTAGGGTCGTTCTCACAAGCCTCAAAACTGCCTCGTTGGGGTCGGAAGGGTATTCGGGAAGGTTAAATAGATAGTAAAGTCCGACGCCTGCACATATCAGGCATATAGCCATACAGCTTATCCAAACAATTCTTCTTACCTTCCTTTCGCGGGCGACGGCTTTAGCGGCCTCGTCAAAACCTTCTTTGTCGCTTTGCTTAGCTGCAAGTTTGTAAAATCTTTCAACGTCGCCCCTTGCGTCGGGCAGCCTCTTTAATTTCTTTTTTTCGGCGGGGTAAATCATCCATATAATTCCGCCTGCCACAATTGCTGCAATCCAAATCCAGAACGGCGCTGCTATTGCGGTGCATCGCTCAATTACAAGCTCACGGCTGTATCCTTCGCCGCTGTAATATATGTCGGCAGCCTGAGATATGAACAGAATTCCGACAATAACGGTCAGCACTGCAAGACATATGCCATACCAGAAGTGGAGCCGCCGTTTGACGTCAGGTGTCATAACTTTGTGCCTCCTAAGCAGTGAATTTATTCATTTATTAATAAATTATACGCAACCTTGCGGCTGCTGTCAAGTCATTATTATATGTCGTGTGCATGTGCGCGCATATATAACTTTATTATACAATATATATGCTCTGTTAATATGCGTTTTTTGCTTGACATTGCGGGTTGTTCGGCGTTATCCTTGAGGTATGAAAAAGGAAATTTACGAAGGATGTATTGCCGTATTAAAAGATGAACTTGTTCCCGCCATGGGTTGTACGGAACCTGTTGCGGTGGCATACGCGGCGGCTCTCGCCCGCAAAACTTTAGGGCTCTTGCCCGATTGCGTAAAAGTTGCCGTGAGCGGCAACATATTGAAAAATGTCAAAAGTGTAATTGTGCCGAACACCAACGGCATGCGCGGAATTCCCGCAGCCGTAGCCGCGGGAATCGTCGCAGGCGATGCCGACCTTAAGCTCGAGGTCGTATCAAATATTGACGACGCTGACCGTGTAGCTATTGCAGATTATCTTAAAAGAGGCACAATTTCGGTTGAGCAGGCCGACAACGGCTGCGTTTTTGACATTGCAATAACTGCAAGTTGCGGCGGCGATAGCTCCTTCGTAAGAATAACGGGCAGCCATACTATCCGCATGATGATCAAAAATATCCATTGATTAAGAAAATCTGATACTTAGCTTAAGTATATCCGATACATGAATTTGTGCGTTTAACTTCAAATGATTGACAAGTATACACAGTTTTTGTATAATAATTCAGTAAAAATAATAATTTACATTTCATAGTTTATATCAGCTTATAATATTTCGGAGGATTTTTACACAATGAAAAAATTTGCGTTGTTGGCGTCAGGTGTTCTTGCGCTCGGTATAGGCGTATTCTGTGCCTGCACTCCGACTACTGAACCCAATCCCGGCGGCGATGACCCGATCAATGATCCAACCAATTTCAACGAGGAGATGGGTGCCTATGCCGACATTTATTGGATAAGCCAAGACGGCCTTTTGGACCTTTCGACCAACACCTTCGAGGGAGCTTCCTCCTTTGCAGTTACGGGCGTGCAGGGCTCGGGTGACGACATAGTTATCTCATGCACCGCAGACGATGTGGATTACAATCTCACTCTCAACGTCGACGGTGCGCTTGAAATGCGCACGGCTGCCGACAACACCCTTGTGCGTACATTCATGGGCGATGCTTCACTCTTTGCAGGCGCATGGTACGATGAGGACGGAACCGACGGCATGTATTATGTCATTTCTTCCACGCTCGATGAGGACGGATACTTCAGTTGGAAGTCGTATAATCAGGGAGCATATACCCCCGGCGATACAAGCCGTGCCGTGACCGTATTCCAAAACTATGACGACGGCTCGGCAGGAATGTACTTCGGCGTGCCTTCCGAAGAGGACGAGAGCGTAATAGATGTCTCCTATTACTATTCAAGCAATACCATATATATGAACGACGGCTCCGTTACTGGCAGCGTTCAGCTTGCGCCCTATTCGGGTGTCTTTTCCACCGTATATCGTAACAACGACGGCGACGAAATTACCTTAGATTTAAACAACAGTCTCGCCTATATCAACGGTGAAGATTGTTTGACACAGTTTGGCACCACCGTCTATGGCGCGGGCATATCTTTTACATACGATTCAGTTGAATATGCGCTCGTTTATATGAACGAAGGTACTTACCTCTATGGCGGCGATCAGACCGTCATGTATGCTCCTTATGACAGCTCTTGGCTAGTCGGCAGGAGAGGTGATGATGGTGAGTGGTCAGACGGCACGGGCATCTATCCCGTATCATTTGAAGATGACAGCTCCGTCAATTTCAACGGCACGACATATCCCCTCGGTCAGGCGGTTAACTCCGGCGACCTCGTATATACCTTTACTGCAGGCGGCGTTGACTATCTCATTCGCCCCGTGGCCGGTTCGTACGATGTGTTCACTCTTGAATCGTCCACCGCATCCCGTTTCAGCGGTCAATATTTCCGCAAATCTCACATGGACACCTATGTCCGCACATACAGCAACAATTCTGAAGAGCTTGTTGTAAACTCAAGTTACGAAATTGCTCTCACAACCCATGTCTATGGGCAGCAGGATACTACTCAGCGCTATGGCGGCACGTTTGTATATCTTGAAGACCTCGGCGCAATAGCCCTGTCGTACAGCTTCGGTCAGGGTGGCGCTTCGCTCTACTTTACCATTGTGGACAGCAGGGGCGTGTATTGGTCCCTTGCCGGTTCAACGGACAGCTATGCAGTTTACTCTACATACTTCAATGAAGAGTATCTGCCTCAGGCTACGGAGCAGGTCGAAAATGCTCTCTCGGGCGAGGACGACTACTTCACCACGGGTGGTGTCGATGCCGACACAATGCGCTTTGATTTCGATGAGGGCCTCGTATATGTCAACGGCGCTCCTAGCTACTTTACATGGGGTTACGGTTATATCACAAGCGTTACCGAGCCTGAGATATATATAATGATCAACGGCGAAGAAGAGGGCACGGCAACAAACTATGAGTACGACAGGTACACCATCTATCCCTCAAACGAAGGCATAAGGGTTGAATTCACCACCGTCACTGTCGATGAAAACGCCGGAACGGCTATCCCTAGCGAGGATGTAGAGGAGTACTTCTATATCTCCGCAAATATTTTCGACCATCTCCGCAGTACAACTTTCGTATACTATGGTCAGTATGTCAACTCAAGTCTTTACTTTGACGAAAATGGCGCGATCGTAATTTATTCTTATAATTACGGCACCGACAATGAGCAGCTTTTGACATTGACTCCCTATGATTACACGCTGCAGCTCTCCTACAACAGTAACGGTGAAGAAGTCATTACCATCACTTACGAAGTGGGCGGGGAGGAGTACACTGTCGTCGTAACCGACAGGCTGTATGCAACAGTAAATTCTCTTGTCTACTGCATATCTGACCTTGCCGATGTTGCAGGCACATACATTGGCGCAGACAACAGCTATATCACCGTCACAACTAACGGCAGAATCACCGTCAATGGTGTTGTTGCTTCAGGCGTCGAGTTCTCAAGCGAGGAAGGCTTGGTCACTGCAACCTACACGCTCAACAGAGTTTCCTACACGGCAACCTTTGACGGCACAACGGCAACAACTTTTTCTTCTGAGGGCGTAACTGTAACATATGACAGCAAGGCTACATTTACTCCCGAAAACTTTGTCGGTACCTATGTGTTCGGCAATATAACAATAGGTGTAACTTCATCTGTCAGTCAGGTAAACGAGATAATAACTCTCCAAACGACTATCAACGGAGAAATCATATCGCACACTCTCACCTACGAAGATGGCGTTCAGGTGCTCTCATTCTCCGGCCGTGATTTCCAATCGTGGACTATGGTCAACTGCACAATGAGGCTCAATGGTGATTCCCTCGTCGTAACGGTAAACAATGAAAGCAGAACCGTAGATGCAGCTGATTGGAGCTATGATGACTTCGTATTCGAAGGAGAACAGGAAGTACGCAACGATTTAGGCAACGTAATCGGCGTGCTCGAATGCGTCGTAAAGGAAGGGGCACCCCTCTATCTGTTCAACGATGTCCTGTGCGACAATTACACAGTATCTATTTCCGACGGAGTAAAAACACTTCATATACATTGCGGTGACACAGATATTTATGTTTCCGTCAACGCTGACGGTGAACTTAGCGTCCACGCATAAATTTGAAATATTGTAAGTAAAAAATCAGCCGCCAACTTTGGCGGCTGATTTTTGTATACTGAAAATCTAAATAGGGTGCATCTAAATCCAATTCAATGCACAAAAAAAGGAAGGACTAAAGCGCAATTCCCATAGGGAATAAAATCAAAATTAAATTCTAATAAGAATTGCACTTTCAGGCGAGAAAAGAGAGCGAGCTATCGGAAACGATAGTTCGCTCTCTTTAATTTTATGTTTTTTCTTTCTGCAAATAAGCTGGTGATTTTTCCTTGATTTTTTTACAAATAGAGTTTGGTTTTATACCTTCAGAAACAAGTTTTTGAGCTTCGCTTAAATAGGCATATTGTCTAGGGGTTTCGGCATCAATATATTTATCAAAATCTAAAGGGATGACAGTTCCGTCTTCTTGTATAGCCCTTAATGGACAATTATTTCTATCCATAAAATCACATTCAAATCTGACAACATTTTTTATATTTAATTTTTCAATCAAAAATATGCCTGTAAGAATGAAATCTTCGACGAACTTATTTTCTTTAGAAAGCTTTAAATGTTCATCAGTAAATAAAGATCCATCTTCATCTTTCCCTGAAAGTAATATTTTTACTAAATTAGCAACAGTTTCATCTTTAATTCTGGTCTTCTTTGCCATTTATAGACGATCTCCTTTCTGTCATCAAATTTCCATCACGATATAGGCTTAATTATTTTCTTTATATTATGCCGTTTTCAGAAAGCAATTTCAAGATGTATTCATTTGATTCACTACTGATTTTATAGGCGGTACAACTTTGTTCCGCTTCTCCGTCGTACATACCCTCTATATATATTTCTTTTTTTGTTACAATCCAACTGTTTTGAATGGTTGTAAAAAAGCCATCCTTGCTTATCCTATATAAGACAGGTTGAACCGGCAAAATTTCGTCGGAAGGAACATGAACTTCTATATCAGAAAAATCTTCTTTGCCCGTCAGAGAACCTTTCTCTAAATTCGCCTTGATCTGCATATTCAAAACAATCGCCTCTTCCAAAAAGGAATAATTCAGATTCCCGTCCAAGAGAATGCGGCTGTCTTTATTGCTGTCGCCGTACAATCCCGCATAATAATTAAAATTATCTGCGTCCTCATAATAGTTTTTTACCGTGTCAAATTGACTTTTTTTACAATAAATAGCCGGATTCCACCACAGAGCTTCCTTATTTTGAGCGCAGTACATATCGAACGGCGCATTTTCTACTTTCCACCAAATATGATATTTCGTTTTAAAATCAGGGATATCGTCCTCGCCGAAGACAATGCCTTCCACCCATAAATTCTCATAAAATCCGGTCATATATGTTTCGCCGTCAACGTCAATACTTTCCGGATTACTATATTTAGGCAAAAATGAACATGCGGACGTGAGCATGGTAATTGACGCAATCATAACGACTGACGCAAAAATGGAAAATGCTTTTATGCCGAGTTTGTATTTTTTGTCTTTATCTTGTTTGATCATGCGCGAATTCTCCTTCAATAATTAACTGTATTATAACATTCAGTATAGAAAAAAACAAGAAAAGTGAAAATATATGGTTCACTATTTTAGTAAATTGAATGTATTGTAAGACAATAGACAAAATATTATGAACAAATGTTCGTATTTTATTGACAAACCGGAATAAATATGGTATAATGCAAGAGTACAGTTGGAGATATAGTCTGTACCCTTTTGCCGTACCTTGAAATTAGTACGGTGCACTCCCCTTTATGGGAGAGTGGGCGCATAATGGGATTGCGCCGCGGAACGTGAGCTGTTCCGCCATATTTCAGCGCGAACTGCGCTGCACCCGAGCCGTCTGAAAGACGAGCCAAGACAGGACTTTTATAAGCATACGCTTTTTTATGAGTAAAACCTCGTTTTTAGGTCAGTTTTTCGTCGGGCGAAGATGGGATTATTTTGTGTTACCGTTTTTTAGAGCGCGCAGATTGCCCCTTCCCCCGAAAAAGATGCGCGACTAAAGGCTTATTTTGTGCTATAATTTTACAGCTAAAGTATATTGCTAAGAAAAGCACAAGCGAAACTATCTAGGTGTACATTATGAATAGAAAGCAATTGGAACACGGGCATTGGCAACGCGTTTTTGATTTTGATATCCATACACGAAAATTTTTCACTATTACAACCAATAATTATATCATAGCACTGAGTGGTGGCAGCGTATGGGTATCAGATAAGAATACTAAAGATGTTCTCTTTAGAAAGAGCGGCTTTAACTATCTTTATACGGCTGATGTTTCCCCCGATGAAAAAGTACTTGTTGCCTTAGAAAATGGAAAACATTTTTATGGTTTTTCATTAGAAACGTTTAAACAACTCAAGCGAGTAACTTTACCTTATGGATATGAAAGTATTGACTGCTATCCATCATTTACACCGTGTGGGAGCGAAATACTTATTCCGGTCAGTCGATATTTTATCAAAGACGAAATAGCAGAATATCATTACTATATTTGTAGATATGATGCTCGCACTTATATGTTGCTTTCAATGGCAGAAGTTAATTATGATTGCTTTCCGTCATGGCCTATCCAATTATAGAGATAACTAATACAAGAATTTCGTCATATCTTTTTTTGCAGAGGCGGGCAAGGAAAAATCAAACGACAACTTAACAGAATGGCTAACCACCATAGAGCAATACAAAGTTGCTAAATACGGTTAAGGTCGGTGATATGCGAAGAGCTGTCAGCGGCTTTTTTGCACCCTTTTTCAGTTATCAATACTCGCCCCTTGCGGCGTGGATAAAGATAAGAAACAAAATTTTTGGAGGAAGATATGAGCAATCGACAGACAATCAGACCGCCGTAATCAAGCAAGCAAAACATCACGCAAACAGCAATCAACAGTAAAATTGAAAGCCTCTATTCGGCAAGCAAACGGGGAGCAAAATGGAGAGTATCTCTCCTTATCTTCGATAAGTATAGCTCACTATACTTATTGCGCTTCGCTCCATAAGTTCCGTTCGCCCTTGCAGGGGGCTTTTAACAGGAAAAATCAAAAATATTTCGGAGGAAACAGCCATATCGTATTTAGTTTGTAACTTACAGAAAATATCAAATGAGAAAAAGGATAACGTGACGCCCATCGAGTTGGAAAACGAGCGCGACGAAAGCTACACGCCCGATAACCCGAACATCGACCTGTCGAGAACGCGAAGAAACTATCACACCGTTCATCGGTCGGAGCGTTACATGGATTACATCAACGGACGGATCGCAACGCTGCCCTTAAAACGGAAAGTTCGTAAAGACGCCGTACTCATGGGCGCGTTCGTCATCTCGTCGGACGGAGAATTTTTCAATCGGCTCATGCCGTCGCAGCAACGACGATTTTTTGAGGACGCGACGGACTACTTTGCCGAACGGTACGGGGAAGAAAATATTATCTCTGCGGTCGTCCACATGGACGAAACCACGCCGCATATGCACTTGAATCTCGTCCCCATCGTTGACCGCAGGTTATGCGCGAAAGAACTGTTCACGCCCAAAACCCTGCGGGAACTGCAATCGGACTTTTGGGAGAAGGTCGGGAAGAAATGGGATTTAGAGCGCGGCACGCCGGGCAGCCAGGCAAAGCACAAGTCAGTAGCCGAGTATAAGGCGCAGAAGATTTTAGAAGATGCGCAGAGCAAGGCGAAAGACATTATCTCCGAGGCGGACGGCAAAGCGCAGGCGGCGAAATTACAGGCGGACAGCATTGTATCGCAGGCGGAACAAACAGCGGCGGAAACCAAACAACAGGCACAAGAATATCTGAACGGCGTGATACAATCGGTGGAAGAAGAAAAAGCCAAACCCACGCCGAGGAAAAAGAAACAAGCCGAGGAAGAAATCCGAGTATTGCGCACGGAAAACGCCGCCCTGCGTCAGGCGAAAAGAATCGGAGATAAAGACCGCGCCGATCTGTTTGAGATGTATCAAGAATCGGAACGGGCGAACAAAAGCAGAGAGAGCGTCTATAAAATGGTCAGCGACATACTCTCCGCCTATCCCGACGAGTTCAGAACGCTGTTGCATAAATCGAGGGAGAAGAAAACAACGCCCTATTATAAAGAGAACAGCCACGGCTACGACCGCGGCGGCAAATAAAAACTGAATAAAGTTCTCCCTTTCCCGTTGACATTGCTCTCCGAAAGAAGTATAATA
>CALVPX010000049.1 GCA_944354265.1 uncultured Clostridia bacterium
AGCGACGTTGTCTCTTTTTTTATAGGTGTTGCACTTCAAATTATAATCTGTCATCCCCCCTTTACACAAGGGGGGCTCTGACATTGTATTGCGCCAAAGGCGCATGATTATTGCAACAACTTGTCTTTTTCTCAAGAAAAAGACAATCATAACGTTGCGCAAGCAACTCATAGTTGTAAACGCGGCGCGCAAGTTTGCTTGCGCGCCGCTCATAACTCTATTTAATACTCCACCTCCCTTATGTTTTCTACAAGGCCGCATTTGATGTCGGCGGCGTAAAACTTTACGCGGTAAAGGTTGGGCGCAACGGCGTACACCAAGCCTGCGGCGCGCTCCTCGCCCGTTTTTTGGTAGAATTTTTGGGGCGGAATTACCACATCTACAAACTCGCCGAGGTATGCGGATAGCTCGCCCGCCCTGTCCCTCAGTTCGCCGCAGAGATAGGCGGAGGCGTCCGCATGCGTTAAAATGCTTTCGAAAAAGGCGAAGTGCCTGACATCTTCGCCGACGGGGCGGGTTTCGACCGTTCTGCCCGAAACGAGGGTGAATTGCCCCCCGTCGTAGGAGTAACTGCACTCGCCCACGGCGCCGGCGCAGCTTTCAAAATCGACGGTTACCCCCAACATATCGCCCAATGAATAGCTTTTAACGCGGTTATTGAATACGAGTTTGCCGCCCTCGGAAATTATGGCGAGGCGGCTTTGGGAATATATACACAGCACGGGGTGGCCGCCCGCATTGCCCTCGGCGGGGCGGGCGGCAGAGAAGCCGTCGTCGAGCTCGAATATATCATATGAGCCGTCCGACCTGTCCACGCACAGCGCAATGTCGCCGCGGCGGCAGAGGGTTATAAGGTTGCCGCAAAAATGCGTCTGAAATATGGGGCGGAGGGTGGTATCCTTGTGCCCGTATCTTTTAATCTTGATGAGGACGTCGCTCCCCATAAGGTACACGTCGGCAAAGGCGGGCGGGGCGGCGAGGAAATTGTCGTCGAGCATAAAGTTTACAGGCATGCGGTTGTCGGAAGGCACCGCCTCGACGAAGAGCGGCTCGCCCTCCCCGACCTCCACGCGGCGAACTATGCCGTCGATGACCCCCATATATGCGCCGTTGAGCCGCAGTGCGGCGGGCGTTGAGCTTAAAAAATACACCGTCATATTATTATAAAATGTATAAGGGCAGATTTTTATGTCAATAACCGACGCACAGGAGGTTTGTATGAATAAAATAAACGGTTACACGGTTGAAGAGGCTGACAGCCTTGTAAAATACGTCTGCGAGGGCAAGCTAAAGGGCAAGACTCTGACGCGCATCTTTGAGGAGTACGCCGCCAAGACGGGCAGGGCAAAGGGCAGCGTGCGCAACTACTACTATGCACTATTAAAGAAGTCGGACGACGAGGACGTCAAAAAGATGCTCGCCGGAACCGACCTCAAGGCCGAGGCCATAAAGCCCTTCACCGACGAGGAGACGGACAAAATTTTGCGCGCAATCCTCACCGAAAAGAGCAAGGGCGTGTCCGTCAGGCGCGCGGTTTTGAACCTTTCGGGCGGGGACGACAAGCTCATGCTGCGCTATCAGAACAAGTACCGCAACGTTTTGGCAAAGCAGCCCGAAAAGATAAAGGCGATAATGAACGAGTGCGGGCTTGAGACCACCGACGAAGGGCAAAAGCGCATAGAGGACAGGATAAACGAGCTGTACGACAACATAACCGCCGCCCTGAGGGGCGAAAACGAGAGGCTGACGGCCTTGGTGCGCAGGCTGAGCGACGAAAACAGGCTGCTCAAGTTGCAGATTAAAAATTTAAGCTGAAGATATGGGGGCTGCGCCCTTATGCCGACCGAATTGTACAGTCAGATTTCTCGACAAGCTCGAAATGACAAATTTTTCTTTCGACCGCACTTTTAGCGTAAAACGCACAATAAAGGTGTCATTTTGAGCGAAAGGAGCGCAAGCGAGTGTAGTCGAAAAATCTTGTTCGGTTTGAGTTCTGCAAGATCTTTCGACTCGCCTACGGCTCGCTCAAGATGACAAATGGTATGTGAACAATCACAAAGTATTGCGGCGCGCAAGGGTTACCCTTGCGCGCCGCTTTTTGAGTGCTGAGTTTTTGTAACGGGCAGAGGCCTGTTACATGTCCTCGCCCTCTTCCTCCTGCGGGGAGGCCTGCTTTTCTTCGAGCTTTTTATCGATATACTGCTCGGCCTTTTGCATTAAATCTTCCTGATTTTTCTTGACAAGATTGCGCAGCTTGCAGTTGTTGGCAACGAGCAGCGCCCCGCCCGCCATGCCTAAAGCCACGCCTAAAACAAATTTTTCCATAATACTCCTTCGGGCTTTATATACCCGTAAACAGTATGTGAAATAAAATATGTCTTTAACACTGTAAAAATTTGCCGACGGAAATAAATTACCTTACCACCCAAAGTCATACTGAGCGACGAACGAGGCGTTTCATAGCAATGTGGGCACCCACATTGCGTGCCGAAGTGAGATGAGCGAGCACATAACAACGTGCGAGCGGTGACCGAGTGTGGCGTTGCCCTTACGCCACACGAGAAGTGAGGAGCTTAGCGACGAGCGCAGTCGAATGTATCTTGTATGGTATGAAATCAAACAAGATCTTTCGACTTCACTCACTATCGTTCGTTTCGCTCAAGATGACATACCAAAATTTTCATGCAAAAAGCGGCGGACATTATTGTCCGCCGCCCTTTTAAAAAATGCAATCAATATCTCGTAATGTCCACCGAAACGACTATTATGGGAATGGAAGTTACGGTGTAGCTTGCGTAATTGGTATATCTGCCGCTTATTATCTGATCGTATTGGTCTACCTCGACGTTGGTGACAGAGAGGGTCGAACCTGAGCTGATTGCCGCGGTGAGGTCGGTCAGCGACTGCGTGTCGGTGAGCTGACCGAAGATGCAGTAGCTCGTCGAGCCGCTTGTGGTGCTCGTCTGAATGGAGAACATGCTCGTTGCGCTGTGCTCGAGGTAGTCGTCGAAGATTGTGCCCGCCTCGTTGCCGGTCTTGTCGAGGTAGACGACGTCCTCCGTTTCGAGGTCCTTGTCGGAATAGTACATTCTGAGCGCACCGAAGCCGCCCGTCAGGGCGCCGTTCTGAATGACGTGGGTGTCGCCCACTTCGCCTATGACGGTGGGAAGAGCGTCGATATAGTGGTCGTCGATATAATCCTTATATACCGAAGGGGTGAGCGCGCCCGAATTGAAGAGGTCGTAGTAGGCCGCCTCCTTGGAGTTGGCCTCAAAATATTCGCGCATTGCGCCCTGACCGTCCTCATAGTCGGTGGTGTAATCGCTCTCGTAGCCCTCGACATTGTACGAATAACCGCCGCCGTAGAAATAGCTTGAAGCGTAGTTGTGGATTATTGTATTGTCATAGAAACCTGCGTCGGCAAGTTCGATGAAGTGCTGAACCGTTTGGGGATACATGTTGCGGTACAGCCTGTAGTTGAGCTGATATTCGGTGCCGTTATAGGAGATGGTGATAACAGCCTCGGGGTGGGAAGATTCGCAGCCCGACATCAAAGGCACCGACGTAATAACAGCCATGGCGGCGACCGCCACCACTATGCGTTTGAAAATCTTTTTCATATAATTATCCTTATAATTGATACCTAATAATTTTACTTTAATTGGCGTAAACAGTCAAGCAATTTGGGATATGTTAACGCAAATTGTGCATAAGTGGATATGCAACAATTTGCCGTTAGCTTCAGGAGCTCCGCTCCTCGGCGCACAATTTTAAATCGCCCTCAATTATATAATTGTGCGCCTTCACCTCAGGTGAGCCGCAAGTATGCGCAAATTGAGACGAGCAAGGTTTTCTCAAAACAGCACAAGTGCTGTTTTGCCTTGCGAGATGAGCGAGGGCATAAGAATGCCCGACGCGGTGACCGAGGCGGCTGCTTTCCTTACTGCCGCCGAGAGATTTGCCCCAAAAGCGCGGTTTTGGGGCAAAACGTAAATTAATCGTAAATATTGTAAACAACCCCTCGCTGTACATTTATTATAAGAATTTTTGCCGCATTTTGCAAATAAAAGTCCGCCGCTAAAACATTTTTTCACAAACACTACATTTTATGCGCTACTACGGTGGCCTCCTTAGTCATCTTGAGCAGAGTGAACGAAGTGAACGGCGTCGAAAGATCTTGCTATATTAAAACCGTGTAGGTTAATGCTACACCAACTAGGTATTAGACCGACAAGATACATTCGACTACGGCATTTCATGCCTTCGCTCAGTATGACAATAAGGTTTTGCGCCGCAGGCGCATTATTTTAACCGCAACTTGTCTTTTTACGAAAAAAAGACAAACTTCACAAAAACGCAGTTTTTACTTCACAGCGCGAAAGTGCTACTTCACTTTGCGTGGCGCCGCAAAACTTCACTCACTTTATTGACTACGTTCCTGCAGATTTCTCCACCTTGGTCTTAGGGGGCAATAACAACAAAGCCGCGCTTTGGCAGGGCCAAAGCGCGGCTTTTTATACGGGTTTTGAATTTAAAGAGGAAAAAATTATTCAGCAACTGCGGTTGCGCCTGCTGCCTTGAGGTCAGCGACGATCTTGTCAGCTTCTTCCTTAGCAACATTTTCCTTAAGCACGCCGCCCTTTTCAACTGCCTGCTTAGCTTCAACGAGGCCGAGGCCGGTGAATGCGCGAACGACCTTGATAACGTCGATCTTCTTAGCGCCTGCGTCCTTGAGGACGATGTTGAATTCGGTCTTTTCTTCAGCTGCGGGAGCGGCTGCTGCTGCACCTGCTGCGGGAGCGGCTGCAACTGCTACGGGAGCGGCTGCGCTTACGCCGAATTCTTCTTCAAGAGCCTTAACGAGTTCGTTGAGCTCGAGAACGGTCATGGATTTGATTTCTTCGATAAACTTCTTAACGTCTGCCATTTTTATTATCTCCTATTTATTTTTTAATTTATTATTTGCGGCATATTCAGGGGGTAGCCGCCACCCGTAAGTTCAGGCTTACGCCTCTTTGCTCTGTGCAATACCGTTGAGTACGCGAACGATGCCGCCCATAAGGTTGGAAAGTACCCCCGCAAAGTTTGCCAAAGGAGCCTGCATGGAGCCGAGCATCTTTGCAACGAGCTCTTCTCTCGAAGGCATGCTTGCAAGTGCCTTGATGCCGTCTTTGTCTACATACTGATTGTCCACGAAAGCGCTTTTAAGGACGACCTTTCCGTCGTAATCCTTTGCCGCGCCGACCATCGCCTTTGCCGCGCTCGTCTCGTCCACGCCGAACGCAACAGCCGTGGGGCCGTTGAGGTCTGCGTCGAACATGTCGTAACCGAGCTCGTTGAAAGCCTTGCGGACGAGGGTGTTTTTGTAAACCTTGTACTCGCAGTTAGCCTTCTTGCACTTGTTGCGCATTTCGGATACTTCGGCGACGGTGAGGCCCTTGTAGTCGACGAATACGACCGACTTGGATGCCTTTATTTTGTCGACAATTTCCTGAACAACAACTTTTTTAGCTTCAAAGTTAGCTGACAAATTCTTTACCTCCCGTTTTATTCTGTAAATAAAAAACCCTTGCGCCGCTTTAGGGACGCAAGGACAAAATTACACTCAAAATGAAACTTTAACCTTACAACCTCGGCAAGAAATTAAGGATTTCTCCACTTGCTGTCTGCGGCGTAAATTTATTTTACGTTGATATTATAAGGATAATTTCCCCCTTTGTCAACCTGTTTGCACCTGTTTTTTAAAATAATTTGATATGTTTTTGGCAATTTTTATTGACAAAAAACTCCGTGGGGCGCACCTGCGCCCCGCGGAGAAAATAAATATCACCTCATTTAAAATAAACATAATTACATGCGTCTAACATTTGGAGGCACTTAACCTTCAATTCTTCATTTGTGCACATTTTAAATAAAACTTTCTGTGTGTATTTCTCCATTACAATAGAAAGTTTTTTATTGTGCGCTGATGTAATAAAAATAATTTTGGGCGAATACATAGCTGCTGCAGTTGTGTTTAAAGGCCAAGGTCTGTTAACGCGGCATTTGACGTCAGTAATTTCATCCCAGCGCCATGTATACATATGAACTCCACGACGTTGATGCATCCCATCCAAGTCAAGTGTAACCATAGAATTCCAGAATAAAACATTAAGGAATAAAAACATTATTACAAACAGTGCGGGTATTACAGTTGCAATTATTATTGTAGAATCAGGGTAATATTTAGCTGATAATATAATTGCAACAATAAATATTATAAACACAATTAAATGCAATAATATGCTTACTGTAATATGAGGAAAAATATGATATTTATTTGCTTTCATGAGCGTATTTTACTCCAAAAAACGTTAATTACACTATTAACAATGCTTATTAATGTTGAATTTTTGGCTAGTAGCATATTAACAAGAATATCGCTACTTCCATCCAAATAAGGCATTCCTAATAAGAAACCAATACCTGCTGACCAGCCTGCTTTAGTCCAATTAACACCATTCCAACCATCCTCGCTATCTATTAAGTCAGTGGTTACTGAGCCCACAAAAGCACCCAAAGCCGGACCTACAATTGGAATAAGAGATATTGCTCCAGCCAATTGGCCACCCGCCCATCCACCAATAAAACTTCCACCATTAGAAGCATTAATAGCGCCATTAATAAGCGAGCCCGCTCCAAGTGATATTAATCCGACACCAATACTAGAGGCAAAGCCGGTGAAAACAAGGAATGCGCCGGCAAGTATTTCAAGGCCTGAAATAAGCCAATTCCACCAATCATGGCCAGTTGGATCAATATATGCAACAGGATTGTTCAGGCAGTAGGCATACAGATTGAGGCCATTGATTGTTTCGGGGTCTGCATACTGCACACTGTCACGATTGAGGAATCTGCCAACTTCGGGGTCGTAATACCTTGTCTGCAGGAAGTACAGGCCGGTTTCAGTGTCGTAGTAGTAACCGCGGTAACGGAAAGGGTTGAGGTTGCCGATATCGTCTTGGTCGGTAATTTCATCGCCATTTGCGTCAACAACCTTGTGGTTGCCCCATGCGTCGTAGTAATATTCTACCACAGTATTGCCGTTATTGTCAATAAGGCACAAAAAACTCCGCGGGGCGCGCCTGCGCCCCGCAGAGGGATAGATTAATGGAAAGGATTTGGATCAGGCTTACAATTTTTAATGACTATTAAACCTGAAATCAGCACAATCACTAAATATATTGCAGGGACAACACATAGATGTGCTACCTGCCAGTCTGTTGTATAGCATAGAATTATAGCAATTATTATTACTACTATCGGCAGTATATCATTGATTAAACCCATTACAAAGGTGTATTTATATATTTTATAATTTCTTATCCCATATGAGTGATGATATCCGCCATATTTTGGAATTAGCCATGATATTTTATCGCTTAATTTTACACAGCTTCGCAAACTACGCTTATCGTTTAAATAAAAGTTAACGGCTCCAATTATATTGCTGATAATTATAAAAAAAATCAACCAAGCTGCAATAATAAGGAAAACCCCTGCATTTTTTTCATTAATCATAATAAAAATTAAAAAAACCAACCTAAAATTAATTTTAATAAATTATATCCTTGTGTTGCGAGGTTGGAGGAGCTAATCCCCTTCATTAAATTACTACCCGACAAAAGCTGCACAAGATATTTATTTGCTAAAGTAGCATATTTACTAACATATTTTGCACCGTTCCATCCAGCGAGACCACTTATAAAACCAGATAAAGAGCTATCAGCCAAACTGCTTATAGAAATTTCATTTCCTGTCATGCCGGTGTACATTAAATTTGTACCGACACCAATTAAGAAATTACCCGCAACTTGTACGGCAACGCTTAAACCTGTTGCTGCTAATGCACCGCTCAACGCGCTACCAAATATATCTACAGCAAATTTTTTCATTTCAAAATCGCCAGTTGAATATACTTGGCTTGCTATAGATACAGCACCTCCTAAAGCAACGGCGGTTAATGCCCCAGCCGCAGCAATCGAAGTACCAAAAGTAAACGGTGCAGCTATGGCACTACCAATAACTACTACGCTCGCAATTAACCATTCCCACCACTCGGTAGTGCCGTAAGGGTCGGTATACTCTATAGGATTATTCAGGCAGTAAGCATACAGGTTAAGGCCGTTGATTGTTTCAGGGTCGGCGTATTCAACGGAGTCGCGGTTGAGGAATCTGCCAACTTCGGGGTCGTAATACCTTGTCTGCAGGAAATACAGGCCTGTTTCTGTATCGTAGTAGTAGCCGCGATAACGGAAGGGGTTGAGGTTACCGATATTGTCTTGGTCGGTAATTTCATCACCATTTGCGTCAACTACCTTGTGATTGCCCCACGCATCGTAGTAATATTCTACCACAGTATTGCCGTTATTGTCAATAAGCCACAAAAAACTCCGCGGGGCGCGCCTGCGCCCCGCGGAGCTCTTTACCGATATAAAAGAAAATAAAAATCAACTATACCATGGCAACAGCTAAATAATAGCCGCAAATAATACTAATAAGGCAAACTCAGAAAGAATTACTATGGCTATATATTTCGTGATATCAATATTAAGACAAAAACATGTAATAGTTGCTATGCAAGCCAAAAAATTTATTGTATAACCTATTATTAAGAATACAAAAAGTTTAATTGGTACTTCTTTATATGGCTTCCCTTTTTTACATTTATTTTCTTTAGTCGCGTCAGGTAAATAACCAAAATTATATTCTTTATCTATGCAAAATAGAAAAGCAAAACGTTTAACTTTTAATTTTTTTACGTTAATACCTTTAGGCGAATGTCTTATTGGGAATACATAAAATCCACCAAAACAAACCGCAATTGCTATAAGGCAAAAAATGAAATCTATAACACGCATCTTCACAAAAAAATATTTATAGTATTATTGGTTATTGTCCCTAAGGCGTAATACTTCATTGCACTAAGAAATAGCTTATGTTGAGTAGATAACAAAAATGTTTTTGGATTCTTAAGCAAATATGCAGCTATTCCGGGCATATTTGTTGATGCCCCGAAAAATTTTCCGCTCGCAGCTAATCCTTGAACATTTTTAACGCCTGCGCCCCGCGTAGAAAACCTCTGTTTTTATAAAATTATACACAACTTCTTATAAGGTTTTGTAATATGGGAAGAGTTGTTTATGAATAATAGTTTATTGCTTTACCTGTTAATTGTTTTATATCACTAATAAACTCCTTATCTTTCAATAAATCAATACCATATATTTTACCTAGCCAAAAAAAACATATAGAATTACAACTCATTAATGTGCCTAACGGCTCATCTTTTTCTTTGACTACTTTACCTTTAGAAGTAAGAAGAGTAATTATGATATGAGACGAATAATTTTTATCTGCGATACTACCTCTTCTGTATATTTCTGTTTTGCATTTCCATTTATTAACTTTTACGGCCTCATTTAGCTCATTAAATAATGGACTTTTAAGAAAACTATTTATAATAGCATTCTCAAAATTAGTAATATCTTTATTGGTTAGAAGAATCGAAAAAGCCATTTAAATATTTCCCATATTTTTTTTGTGCTTACGGAATAGTCTATAAGATTCCATGAATTTAATTGAAAATGCCAACCATGAGGACTGTGATGTTGTATTTCTAGAGATCTTAATGAGTCTCTTATGTCCCAAAACCTAATACCATAATAGCCTTCGTTAGGATGATTGCTTGGAATTAATTTACCTATTTTGTTTATTTTAGCTATTTTAAAGGTGTAGCCAACATATGAGCTAAAAACTCCTATAGTTGCTAAAGAAGCAACCATTAGCATACTAGTATTATAACTATTTTCATTAAAAAAACCGGAATCTAAAAGCCAATTACCATTACCGCTCGCTTGCTGAATCTCTGCAGAAGCAAATAAGGCAGTGCCGAGCCCAAGAGCAATTGTTGTTAAACCCATTTTAACGCCAAAAGAGGTTAATAAAGACACGGCTAATCCCCCCGAAATAAGCGCAGGGATCGTGATCAAGCTTAAGCCCACAGCAGTTGCGACATTATTTCCCGTAGCGACGCCACAGGCTGTAGTAATTAAACCCCCTATCGCCATTATACCTAAAATAAAACCTAAAATAGGAAAAGAACCGGTAGGATCAGCATACCCAACAGGATTGTTCAGACAGTAAGCATACAAGTTGAGGCCGTTGATTGTTTCAGGGTCGGCGTATTCAACGGAGTCGCGGTTGAGGAATCTTCCTGTTTCGGGGTCGTAGTAGCGGGTCTGCAGGAAGTAGAGGCCTGTTTCAGTGTCGTAGTAGTAGCCACGATAACGGAAAGGATTGAGGTTGCCGATATTGTCTTGGTCGATAATTTCATCGCCCTTTTCGTCAACAACTTTGTGGTTGCCCCATGCATCGTAGTAGTATTGTACCACAACGCTGCCTGTGCTGTCAACAATGGCAATAATATTTCCCTGCCCGTCCCTGAGATAGAAATACATCTGCTTTTTGTGCCTGACCGACGTAACACCCTCAAAGTCGTAGAAGAATTCAAGGTCATTTGACTGCTTGAGAATGTTACCTTTATCATCATAAAGGAATGTAAGGGAATTCTTACTTGTTCTTCTGCCAATGCCGTCGTAGGTGAAGTTATTGCCGTCGAAGGACAGCATTTGCCTGCCCTTCCATGTCGCACTCTTGCCGCGGTAGGTGGTGGGGTTGCCCATGTTGTCGTATTCGCAGGCCTGATTACCGTAGCTCATCATCCTATCGCCGCTGTAGGTATAGGAGGTAGTAGTGCCGCTGACATTGCCGCCGTTGTTGGTTTGGTAAGCGCCTTTCGTATA